>JAXHVO010000092.1 GCA_034189135.1 Thermodesulfobacteriota bacterium
GAAAGGAATATCAGGCCTAATAAGCTGATTTCAAATCGATCCCTCTTGATATCGTCACTAAATCGTATTATATTAATTAGTTAGAAGCTTTTATAAAATTTTAACCGGACACTAATGATTTAAAAACTACCTTAATGCAATCGCTTTTTCCGGACAAATTTCCTGGCAGCAAAAACATCTGATACAGGTTTCATCGTCCACTTCAGGGAGGTCTTCGTTCATGGACAGGGCCGACACCGGACACTGATCGATACAGGTTCCACAGGCAGTGCACAGATCGGGATTCGCCCGCGGGGTTAGGAGGGTTTTACTGCGTATCATTTCTTGGGCCGCCTGGTTTTCCATGATCGCTTCGCCCCCTAGGGGCGGAAGTTTAAAATCGGACAGCAATTTCAACTCCCCTATGATTTCTATCTGATCCAGATCGTAGTCACCCAGGCCGATTACCCTGGCCTTTTTAAGGAACTGCAACCGGTCTGGATCCACTCCCATCATCCTGGCGATGGTTGAATCCAGAGCAACCGCGTTGTTGGAGGCCAGGATCAAACCGATATTCCTCAGGTCCGGGGAGGCCGGTCCATTGCCCTCCATACCCACTACCGCGTCTACGATAAACAAATCAGGTACCCGAAGTTGAAATACGTCCACAACCACATCATGAAAGCGTTCAGAACTGCCAGCTACTCTGTGCAGCTTGGATTTCTGGGCTCCGGGTAAAAAACCATAACTGTTTTTGATGGCCACGGTCATTACCGTCAGCCCATGGGTTTTGAATTTAGGCAGGCTGATGATCACATCCGCTTCGAGAACAGCCCGAGAAAGGCTTACTCTGGGCATGAAATCAGGGTTAAAGTCCACCTTGACCGAATCGTTCCCAATGTTTTCATAATAACCTTTGGCAGCGGACAGCAATCCGGTCTTTTCAAAACTCTCCTCATTTGCTCCGTAACTGAACAACCCCGGGTTGTCCCCCACGATGAGCGAGGCCGGTTCCATTTCCTCCACTTTATCAACCACCGCCTTTAAGACCGCCGGATGGGTAACAATGCCTTCTTCGGCTGTTGAAGACCGAAGCACATTGGGTTTTATCAAAACCTTTTTGCCGGTCACCTCTAGCGGAAAAAGCTTGAAAGCCGTGTTTACCGCTACACGCACATCATCATAAGTGGCCGGATGTATCATTACTTTGGGCATGGGATGCTCCTTTGCAATATTTAATCGGTTATCTTTCCTTTGCGCATGATCCTATTGAATGTCGTACTTGAGGGATGGTTACCTTTAGCAGAAAAACAATAGTAATTTTATAACACGTCTAATATGAAATGTTAAGTTTATTTCAAGCGGTATACATGTCAATAGGGGAAATATCTTTTAAATTGACTTTGCTAATCGATAGATCGGTCGGGTTTGCGGATGAGAATAGAAACACCCATGCAAACGATTGAACTGAGCAGGCACAGTAAAAACGCGTTTTTAAAACCGGCGAGAGAGTACAGGTCATTCAACCGTTCAGAATGGTCCAGGATGGTACCGGTCAGAATCTGAAATATTGCCACACCGAAAAACGGCGCCGGGTTGAGCACCCCGGATGTCAGGCCTAATATTTTTGCCGGTGTGATCTCTCCCACAATCCCCCAAAGTATGCTGATGAACCCACCCGTGACAATACCCATCAGCAGCAGCACAAGGGAAAACCCGGTAATCCCAAGTTGGCTGTAAAAGAAAACCACACCGATCCACGTCAGGTTGTATACCCCAAGAATGGCGGTGAGTGTTTTCCGCTTGTCCAAAGAATACCGGTCAGGCAGCCAACCGAATAAAGGCGAACCAATGATTACCCCAATGGGAATCAGCATATTTAGTTGGCTGGCCAAGACCCGCTCGATATCCAATGCGACCATCAGAAACGGCGTGGCCCATAGTCCCTGTAAAGTGACCAGGGTGCCGTATATACCAAAAAAAATCATGGCGATGATCCAGAATTGCCCGGAAGTCAGAATCCGCACCACCTGTTTCTTTGTCCCGGGTCTATTCGACTGCACGAAACCTGATTGGTTTTCAACCGGCTGATTCAAAGATTGATGGTCTCGGGTAAACACCAGAATCACAAATGCAAATAAAAGGGTAATCCCGCCAATTAGAAAAAATGTCCATCGCCAGCCCCAGATTTCCGATGCCCAGGCCAGGGGCGTGGTGGCAATCATGGCACCCAAATTGCCCACCGACATTAAAAGCCCGATCATGGTGGCGAACTCTTTTCTCTTAAACCACAGCGAAAACGCTTTTATTGACGGCACGTAGACCCCGCCGACACCGATGCCGATCAATGCCCTGCCGATAGACGCCCAGCCGATGCCCGGTGCCATTCCAAAAACAAAACACCCGGCCGCGGCCACCATCGACCAGTAAGTGATCACCCGCCGCGGCCCGATTCTGTCCGACAGATACCCCACCAGCGGCTGTTCAAACGCATAGAGATAAAAATACATGGAAGACATGAAACCCAGAGCCGAAGCGTTGGTATGAAACGATTTAAGCAAGTCGGATACAATTACCGAAGTGGAAACACGATGGAAATATACAAAAAAATAGACCATACAGATGGTAATAAAAATGATCCATCGATGGGGGTCTTTATCCATGTTTGATTGGTTTTTGCCCATAAGATCCTTTAGGGCAATATCGACGAACGTGCTTAACATGCACGTGGTGAGGAAGGCCCATTGAGAATTTAAAAAATAAAAGCAAGTTAAAAATGTTTTATAGCAAAACCTAAATTGTTTGTAAACCGCGGCAGCACCCTCAACCTGTAAAGCGATATATGATCAATGATCAGCTGATCAGATAGTCCTGCCATCAATTTTACCCTGTTGCCGAATAACGGTTAAACAAAATCATTCCCACAAAAATCATTCCCATTCCGATGATATGGAATATCATCAGTGATTCATTGAGCCAGATCATTGCCATCAGTGATGCAAATACAGGAATCAGATTTATAAACAATCCGCCACGATTTGCCCCAATCATCTCTATTCCCCGGTTCCAGCTAAAATAAGCCACAATTGATGGAAATATGGCAACATATAAGATACTGAAAACAAAATTTTTATTCATATCGTGCGCGCCCGCATAGATCATTTCCCCAACATAAAAAGGCAATAAGAAGAGTGCGCCGATACCGAAAGAGTATACCAAAAAACTTAACGGGTGTATCTTAGGCCGTTTACGCAGGCAGGCGGAATAGAACGCGTAAAAAATGACCGCAATGATCATGAGCAGATCACCCCGGGTAAAAGTCAGCTTCAGCAAATTGGTAAATTTCCCGTGCAACACCACCACAGCAGCGCCGATCAGGCACAGCATCACACCCGCCACCTGGATCCGGTTGATTTTGTCATGGAATAACATGACCGATATCAGAATGATCATCGCCGGCATGGCTGTCTGGATCAAAGCACCGTTAATGGCCGTGGTGGTATGTAACGCGGTATAAAGGAGCACGTTAAAAAGACTGATCCCGGTCAGGGATAAAAATATCATCATTTTCCAATGCAAGATCATCAGCCCCCAATCCTGTTTCGCATATTTCCAGACAAGAGGGAGCAGGAGGATAAAAGCAATCGTCCATCTCCAGAATGCAAGGCTTATCGGGGGAATGATCTCAGCCACACCACGTGCCAGAACCATGTTACCGGCCCAGCATAGCGGTGCGATCATCAGCAGAACATATGGAAGTCCGGTCCTAAGCCGGCTTTTAGCTCTATCCATTTTAGCTGTTTTCTTTTTATGTCGCAGATTCATCATCGAATGTGATCGTAATCGGCCCTGGATTTAAACCATTTCCAGTGGATCATTCCCATCATTGGATTATTCCAGCGCTTTACACTTTTTTTTTCACTCCATTTGAAATGACCCATCTCTCCATGTCCGGGTAACTTTGTGCGCCAACCAGTCGATCATTTGATATCATAAAAGTCGGTACCGCCCTGATGTCCTTTTTACCAGAGAGAGCCCAGTCTTCGTCCACCGCGTTTTTAAAGGTCCGGTTCAAAAGAACCGATTCGGCTTCTTCCCGGTTCAGGCCGACATATTCTGCCAAATCCAGAAGAACCGACAATTCGGCGATGTTCTTTCCATCCACAAAATAAGCCTTAAATGCCTGTTTATGAAATGCATCCCCGGCATTGTTTGACTCTGCCCATTTTCCCAACTCCTGAGCCAGGCGACTGTTATATGTTTTTTTCCGGTTACCGAAGGGTAAACCATGATTCGCTGCTGTTTTTTTCAATTTCTGCATCATGAGATCGACATCCACCGGTATACCGGCAAACAGCTGTTCAAGAGTGAGCCCCTCTTTTGGAGTGTCCGGATGCAGGGGAAAAGTACGCCATTTTATTTCAATGTCAAATTTTTTCTTCAGCTGTTCAATACTCCCGGTAATGAAATAGCACCAGGGTCAGATATAATCTGAATAGATTTCAAGTGTTGGGATGGTGACCATTTTAATTCCTTTTTATCTCAATACAGGTTTTTCATGGTTTTGGTCACTTCCTTTATATGCATGCATGATGGTTGTCAACAAAACGCACTGTTATGCAAACGTTTTTTTCTGCGACCACATATGCCGAAACCCCACATTGCAAAAAGCAAGTCTAAAAAGTGAACCTATGGATCAGGGAAGCCAACCCGGTTATACACCGCCTCTGACCTCACCATACCATTTGCTTGTGACCGTATACTTTATCGGGACAGGAAAATGTATCTGATCATGATTTGATCATCTTCTTGTTCAATACGCATTTTTTTCAGCGGATTCATGCCGGAAGTTTTTTCTTTTCATAGAATTTAATAGAGATAACCAGAAAAAAGGTTTTTTTTCTTGACAATAATATCTCTATTGTATTATACTACTATTACAATATTAAATTAATTAAATGTTTTTATGAGCAGGAGGCAACTTCTCATGATCAAGTTTAAGTTAGATCCCAAATCAGGGATTCCATTTTATCGGCAGATCATTGATCAAATCCGTTACGGGGTGGCCAGCGGAGAATTAAAAGTTGGAGATCAATTGCCAACGGTCAGGGCTTTAGCCGTTGAACTTAAGGTGAATCTCAACACAGTCAGCAAAGCATACCGGGAACTTGAAATTCAAAGCGTTTTGGAAAGCCAGCAGGGCACCGGCACATTCATCGGTACGGTCAGCGTTCAAATCCCTCAAACTGAGCGGCAAAACAAGCTGGCCAATATCTGTTCGGAGTTTTTAAGCATTGCATCCAGTTATGGGTTTGGCATTGAGGATATGATAAATGAACTCAACAAAAGGCAAGGAGGGAAACCATGAATTCAGAAAAAGAAAACCAAAAATCCATCAACCCAATATCCATGACCATCATTATTTTAACCTTAGCCGGCGGAATCGTGTTGATTTTTTTCAATATCATTCACTGGAGCCTTGCAGCCCCCGGAGGAATCATTTTATTGATCTTTGCGGCTTCCATCCGAATTGCAGATCAATGGGAAAAAGCCATTGTCCTTAGAATGGGAAAATTTGTGGGGTTAAGAGGTCCGGGAATATTCTTTATCATACCCATTATTGATCGAGTGGACAATTATATCGATCAGCGCGTTCGGGTCACTGATTTTCGCGCAGAAAAAACGCTCACAAAAGATACGGTCCCGGTGGATGTGGACGCGGTTGTTTACTGGACGGTATGGGATGCTGAAAAAACCGCTTTGGAAGTCAAGCGGTATATCGACGCCGTTACCTACATCGCTCAAACCGGCCTAAGGGATATTATTGGCAGACATGAATTGGCAGATCTTTTGCAGCATCGTGATAAAATTGCCGATGCCCTGCAACACACGCTTGATGAACACACCAACCCCTGGGGAATCACCTGTCAAAACGTGGGAATTTCAGACATTATCATTCCGGAAGCGCTTTCAGATGCAATGAGCAAAC
Organism: Thermodesulfobacteriota bacterium; assembly: GCA_034189135.1. Lineage (NCBI taxonomy): Bacteria > Pseudomonadati > Thermodesulfobacteriota > Thermodesulfobacteriota bacterium. Next base: position 5,969 of record JAXHVO010000092.1, read on the forward strand.
AGGCCCAGGCGGAGCGGGAACGTCAGGCCAGAATTATCCTGGGAACGGCTGAAACCGAAATATCGGAAAAATTTGCCGAGGCCAGTGGGAAATACCAGGACAACCCGGTGGCGCTCCAATTGCGTGGGATGAATATGCTTTTCGAAGGGCTCAAGGAAAAGGGATCATTGATTATTGTCCCGAGTTCCGCGCTGGAATCAATGAATATGGGTGCGATCGGCGGGCTGGCCGCTTTGGCTGAAAAAAGCGAGGGTGAAACTTAAAATCTCTTTGTGGACCATATTTTCACCATAAAAGGAGATACATATGAAATTATTAAAATTAGATTATAGCAAACTATTATTTTGTATTCCTTTTTTTATTCTTTTTGCATTTTTGGTTCAGAATTCAGTTTCCGCACAACCAAAAAAGCGGGAATACTGGCCCACCAGCGGCTGGAAGATGTCCACTCCGGAAATGCAGGGTATGGATTCCGCCAAACTATCCATAGCAGACGAATTTATCCAAAACAGACTTCCCGATGCATTTAGTCTGCTGGTGGTTAAAAACGGCTATTTGGTTTTTGAGAAATATTACTCGTGGGGAAGTCCGGAAAAATATGCTGTTGTTCATTCCGTTACCAAAAGTGTGACCTCCGCCCTGATTGGTATTTCACTGAAAAAAGGCTATCTTAACAGTGTCGATCAAAGACTAATCGAATTTTTTCCCCAGTATTTCAACGGTGAAGTGGATCCGAGGAAAAAAAAGATCACTGTTAGGCATCTTTTGACCATGAGTGCCGGATTTCAATGGGATGATAGGGGCCCTAGTATGCGGAACTGGTATACTTCTCCGGATTGGTTAAAATTTGCCATTCAACTTCCGCAGGAAAAAAATCCGGGGGATGAATTTAATTACAACTCATCAACATCGCATCTTCTATCTGCAATTTTGTCAAAATCGACCAAAACCACCGCCTTGTATTTTGCAAAGAGAAACCTTTTTGAACCGTTGGGGATACAATCAGCCTATTGGCATCAAGACCCGCAAGGATACCATATTGGCGGTTTCGGTTTGGGCCTATCAGCACGGGATTTAGCAAAATTGGGTTTCCTGTACCTGAATAATGGATATTGGAACGGTCAATCCATTGTCCCTGAATACTGGGTGAAACAATCTACCGCTCAGCAGATACAGGCCATTCGCCACCCCATATATGGACCGTTTGGATACGGATATCAATGGTGGGTGAAGAAAGTTGATGGCTGCAGCAGTTACAGGGCCTGGGGAAGGCGAGGGCAATTTATCGTGGTGGTTCCGGAACTTGACCTTGTTATTGCGGTAACCTCAGAAACACGGCCTCATCCGCCCACTTCGATTCATTACAGCCCCCTATTTGATTTGGTTGCATCTTCTGTTCAAAGGAAACGGCCGGTGAAAGAATCCCTCAAAAGCGCGGAGTTGCCCCAAGACGTAACATCTTTCAAAACTGACTATAATCAAGCAATGTTTAACAAAGATATGGCGACCATAGACGACTTAATTTCGGATCGATTTCTCCATGATGGCGTCACCAAACAAATGGCTGTAAGATTTTTAATGAGAATTTTACCTTATGCGTCCGAGGCTAAAATCATCTTCACCAAGTTTGAGCCTGAGGGCGACAAGGCTAAGATTGATGTGGTGCTTAAGGATAAATATTTTGAAGCCTCATTTATGATCGGCAGCAAGCTGATCAAAGAGAATGGCCAATGGAAATGGTATGGAAACCAAATTGCAAAATAGAGCCGCCCATCACCGGCCCGACTGACAAAATTATCTTTTCCCTTAGTCGAGCTGTTTTTTCAGTCTCGATGGTTTCATTGAAATCATCACCCTTTGGATCGTTTTCATCCTTATTTAAAAATTCAAAGAATATCGGCGATATTTTTCTTGACAAAAGCTTGTGAAAGATAGATGCTTATTAATTTTTAAAGCTAACTAAAACAAAGCCGATTAAAGGAGGCTGTAAGAATGTATGCTATAGTTGATTCGGGAGGAAAGCAATATAAAGTTCGCGAAGGTGAAATTTTAAGAGTTGAAAAACTGACCGGAGAGGTGGGTGACAGCGTTTCTTTTGATAAAATTCTTATGTTTTCCGATGGGGAGCAGGTAAATATAGGCACACCACTCCTTGAAGATGTGACGGTGAACGGACATATCGTGGAGCAGGGAAAGGCAAAAAAGATTATTGTTTTCAAATATAAGCGGCGTAAAAGATATCGTCGGAAACAGGGGCATCGTCAGCAATTTACGGCAGTTAAAGTCGACAGCATTAAAGCCTGAATTTTGCAAAATTCAGCTCATCCTCAACAATAAAACACAAAATTTTTACCGGTTATTGGCAGATAGTGCCTTAAAATCGGTTCAAGGAGTTTTAAAATGGCACATAAAAAAGCAGGCGGCAGTTCTAAAAATGGCCGTGACAGCAATGCGCAAAGACGCGGGGTAAAAATCTATGGCGGGCAAAAAGTAAGAGCCGGAAATATACTGGTTCGACAGCTTGGAACGAAAATACATCCGGGAGAGAACGTCGGAATAGGCAAAGATTATACTCTGTTTGCCAAAATCGACGGTGTGGTATCTTATGAACGGTTTGGCCGTTCCCGCAAAAAAGCAAGCGTCTATGCTGAGGGTTCTCTCTAAGTGTGAAATTTATTGATGAAGCGATTATTACTGTTCAATCCGGGAACGGTGGAAGCGGCTGTGTCAGTTTCAGGCGTGAAAAGTTTATCCCGCAGGGAGGCCCGGACGGCGGGGACGGTGGTAAAGGCGGCGATATTGTTTTAAAAACAACTTTTCGCAAACGGACACTGCAACATTTTCAATTCAAAAGACAGTTTAAAGCCATAAACGGCGCCAGTGGCCAAGGTAAGCAAAAAACCGGAAAAAACGGCCCGGATCTCATCATAGAAATTCCTCCGGGAACACTGGTCCGCGACGCTGAAACCGAGCAAATCCTAAAAGATCTCACCAAACCCGATGAAATTTTTATCGCAGCCAAAGGCGGTAGAGGCGGCCAGGGAAACAGGCGCTTTAAGACATCGACAAATCGTACTCCCCGATTTGCTCAACCGGGCGAGCCGGGCGAAACAGTCACACTTAAGCTTGATCTTAAGCTTCTTGCGGATGTCGGCATCATCGGTCTTCCCAATGCGGGCAAATCCACTCTTATCAGTTCCATCTCCGCAGCAAATCCGAAAATAGGAAATTACCCCTTTACCACCCTTTCGCCAAATCTGGGTGTGGTTCAACCCCCCGGCGGAGAGCCTTTTGTTCTGTCCGACATCCCTGGATTGATTGAAGGCGCCCATAAAGGAGCCGGTCTTGGCATTAAATTTTTACGGCATATTGAACGCACCCGAATCCTTGTCCACCTCATCGATGCGTTATCCATAGATCTGAATCACCCTCTTAAGGGATACCACACCATTAACCGGGAACTGGCCATGTACAGCAAGGGACTTGCCGAAAAACCTCAAATTGTGGTTGTCAATAAACTGGATTTAACCGGCGCCGATGAGGCAGCCACCATTTTCCAGTCTGCCGTAAAGGATAAAAACGTACTGCTGATTTCCGCCATCAACGGAACAGGGCTTGACAAACTAAAAACTCAAATTGTTAAATGTCTGGACAATTTGAACCAATAACGACATAACAAGGTATTAAAATGCGCATAGGACTTTTTGGCGGTACATATAATCCGATTCACCTGGGTCACCTTCGGGCTGCGGTGGAAGTAAAACAAGGTTTTTCCTTGAATGAAATTTATTTCATTCCTTGTGCGATTCCACCACACAAACAATCGGAGCATGTGGCCGGCCCCAAAGAACGCTATGAAATGACGCGTATGGCGACTTTAAATACACCGGGTTTTGTAGCTTCTGATGTTGAATTAAAACGCTCAGGACCTTCATATACCATTGATACGATTATTCATTTTAAGTCGGCTCTGGCAAAAGATAGCGAACTTTATTTTATTCTCGGGCTTGATGCATTCCTTGAAATTGACACATGGAAATCGTATATGAATCTCTTTCCGCTGATTCCTTTTATTATCTTAACCAGACCGTATTCCGGGCACACAGACCCGGATCTGAGACAACAGCAGGTTGAAGATTTCATTCACTCTAAGATATCCACCGGATATAAATTTAACGCTTCACAATCCGGCTTTTTCCATAAGGAATTAAAACCCGTTTTCCTTTTTGATGTCACCCCACTTGAAATTTCATCATCGGCCATACGAAGTCATATAAAAGAAGGACGTTCCATCCGGTTTCTGGTACCTGATCAAACCATCGATTTTATAAAAACAAATGGGCTTTACCGATGAAGCATGATTATGATCCTTCACTCGATCTTTATGTTAAAGCGGCTTTAGGCAGAAAAGCGCTTGAGGTCGTTGTGCTGGATGTCCGGGAACTGACCTCGGTGGCAGAGTCATTTATCATATGCAGCGGCCGTTCGAATCGCCAGGTGACGGCAATAGCGGAATTTATCCAAACAGAGCTTAAAAAGGCCGGAATACAACCCATAAGTATAGAGGGTAAAAAAGAAGGGCACTGGGTTTTGCTTGATTACGGACATGTGATTATTCATGTGTTTTATGAGTCCGTGCGAGATTTTTATGACCTCGAAGGACTCTGGGTGGATGCGAAAAGGATTCAGACCAAAAGCCTTATTGAAGCAACTGAAAAGAAAGGGATGTAAAACCTATGGCTAGCAAAAACAGACCATGCATGCTGATTATTCTTGACGGCTGGGGAATAAGCGCCAACAAAGTGGGCAACGCTGTCTTGCTTGCCAAAACACCTTTCCTGGACAAATTAAAACAAGAATATCCGGCTACACAGCTTTTATGCTCAGGTGAAGCGGTCGGACTTCCCCATGGCATTATGGGAAATTCCGAGGTCGGACATTTGAATATTGGTGCAGGCAGGGTGGTGTATCAGGACCTGTTGAGAATCGATATGGCGATCAGCAATAAAGAATTTTTTAAAAATGAAGCGCTCACCGCGGTGATGTCAAAGGTAAATGCAAATGACTCGGCGCTTCACCTGATGGGTCTTGTTTCAGACGGAGGGGTACACAGTCAGCTTGAGCACCTGTTCGCCCTTCTGGATATGGCCAGCAAGAAAGGGATAAGCAAAGTCTTTATTCATGCCATACTGGATGGTCGTGATACACCGCCGGATAGCGGTGTCGGATATATCGAGCAGCTGCAGAAATATATCACCGACAAAAATTTTGCAACAATAGCAACCATATGCGGCCGTTTTTATGCAATGGATCGCGATAAGCGCTGGGACAGAATAGAAAAGGCATACCGCCTCTATACCCTGGGGGAAGGAACCGGTGAAAAAAATCCGCTAGAAGCGGTAAAAAGCGCCTACCTGCGAGGCGAGACCGATGAATTTGTCCGCCCCATCATTATGACGGATAAAGCCGAAAAACCCCTTGGATTGCTGCAGCATAATGATGGCGTTGTTTTTTTCAATTTCAGAGCAGACCGTGCCAGAGAAATTACCAGCGCTTTAACTGATCCGGTTTTTGAATCATTTGAAAGAAAATTTTACCCAAAATTATGCGAATTTGTCTGCATGACCCTTTATGATGAAAAATTTACCCTTCCCTTGGCCTTCCCACCGGTTCATCTGGATGAAATACTTGGTGAGGTAATAAGCAAACAAGGCCTACATCAACTAAGAATAGCTGAAACCGAAAAATATGCCCATGTCACCTACTTCTTTAACGGGGGGGAAGAAAAGGCGTTCCCCTTGGAAGACCGATGTCTGATTCCATCGCCTCGTGAGGTTTCCACCTACGATCAGAAACCGGAAATGAGTGCCTACCTGGTCACCCAGGAGGTGCTCTCCAGGTTAAAATCAAAAAAGTACGACATGATCATACTGAATTTTGCCAACATGGACATGGTGGGCCATACCGGTATTCTTGATGCGGCAATCAAGGCGGCTGAAACCATCGATGAATGTGTGAAACAAATCGTAAATGAAGTGAAAGCCATAGGTGGCGTTGTCCTGCTTACCGCTGATCATGGCAATGCAGAGCAGATGACAGCCGATAACGGTCACCCGCATACCGCCCACACCCTTAACCCTGTCCCCTTTATCCTGGTGGATGATCACCGTCGAGGTACCGCCCTAAAACCCGGCAGCCTGGGAGATATTGCTCCCACTATGCTTCAACTCATGGGCATTGGCAAACCTGAGCTAATGACAGGTAAATCGCTACTGGATACCTGATGGTGTCGTAAAGGCTCACCTACTGCGTTGTAGCGGTTTTTCAGGAATTCGACATACTATATCGTATAGTCTCATCCCTGAAAAACCGCTACGCCTTGTACATGAGCCTTTACGACACCATCAGGCACTTAAGGACTTTTTACTATAGCATCAAACTTGAGACTATATTTTCTTATCGAGCTCTTTTTTTAATTTTTTTTCGACCTCATCAAAAAGACTTTTCTTTTTTTCTTTTTGTTTGGCTGTAAACGATTCTATTTTATTGGCAAAAGATTTTTGTGTTTCCTTAAATTTTGCAAGTTCACCTTCAAGGGCGCTTTCCTGTTCTTCCTGTGGAATATCTTCGATTTTTGTATGGTTTTTGACGGACAGTCGCATTCCGTATGGACCTTCAACCGCTTCTATAATGTCCATTTCTTTAAGCTGCTTGCAGATAAAATTCCCCCGCTCCAGAGAAAAAGATGTTAACCGGCAGATGTCGCCGATTGAAGGCGGGGCAGATTTCTGATGTTCACAAACCCTGATGGCTGCGACGAAAAGATGAGCATTGGAATAAAGATTATCTGGCTTCATAATGTTTTGAAAAACAGTTTAAAATGATGTGTTAACATTCGCCAAATACTTGACATAAAATTTAAACAAGAGTAACATTTTTGTTTTATTTGTCAAGTTGTGAGTAGTTGGTGGTTAAGCTTACCAAACATGAATCCAAAAGGGGGATCAATGACTGAAATTATTGATATGAAAGCAAGAGAAATACTGGATTCCAGGGGAAACCCCACCGTGGAAGTAGATGTTATGGTTGCCTGTGGTGCGGTCGGCAGAGCAGCAGTTCCTTCCGGGGCTTCCACCGGAAAACGTGAAGCTTTGGAGCTTCGCGACAAGCGGTCAAAACGCTATGGTGGGAAGGGCGTTTCAGGTGCGCTGAAAAACGTGATGGAAGAAATATTTCCGGTGGTGCGCGGTATGGATGCCGCAGATCAAAAGGGACTTGATACTTGCATGATCGAGCTGGACGGCACTGCCAACAAGGAAAAACTGGGTGCAAATGCAATTCTCGGCGTTTCAATGGCTGCCGCCAGGGCAGCGGCATCTGCCTTTGGACTGCCCCTTTACCGGTATCTTGGGGGTATCAATGCAAGGTGCCTTCCCCTTCCCATGATGAACGTGATCAACGGGGGAGCGCATGCGGCAAACAATCTTGATATCCAGGAATTTATGATCCTCCCTTTTGGCGCCAAGAGTATTTCTCAGGCCGTACAGATGGGGGCTGAAACCTTCCATGCATTAAAAAAGACATTAAAAGAAAAGGGCTTAAATACGGCGGTGGGTGATGAAGGCGGGTTTGCCCCAAACCTTAAATCCAATGAAGAAGCGATTAAATTGATCATCAGCGCCGTTAAAGCGGCAGGTTACCAACCCGGAAAAGATATCGGCATTGCCCTTGATGCGGCCGCCAGCGAATTTTACCAAAAGGGAAAGTATATCTTAAGCTCGGAGAAAAAAGAACTGACGTCCGCTCAGATGATTGACTATTATGACGCTTTAATTGAGAAATACCCCGTTCTTTCCATTGAAGATGGTCTTGCCGAAGAAGACTGGGATGGCTGGAAAGCCATGACCGACCGTTTGGACGGATCGATTCAGATTGTAGGAGATGATATATTTGTCACCAACCCCAAAATATTTGAAAAAGGTATTGAAAAAGGTATCGCCAATTCCATACTCATCAAATTAAATCAAATAGGAACAGTTACCGAAACCCTTAATGCCATTGATATGGCCAACAGTGCGGGTTATACCACCGTCATATCTCACCGATCGGGTGAAACGGAAGACACCTTTATAGCCGATCTTGTGGTGGGGGTAAACGGTGGACAGATAAAAACCGGCTCCATGTCGCGAAGTGACCGGGTGGCCAAGTATAACCAGCTGATAAGGATTGAAGAAGATCTTGGAAGCGGCGCCTTGTTTCCGGATTCGATATTCTAGCAGCTTGGAGGCTTGAAGGTTGTGAGAGTTGCAACCATTTGTGCTGCAGCACTTCCCGGCCGCCCAGCCTTTAAAGCTGACCATGAACCACATATTAGAAATGTTTAACAAACTTAATAAAATTATTGGCTTTATTACCGCCATTGCGGTTTTACTTTATTTTTTTGTCCCGGCAAATGCTTATGTGTTGCAGGGTCCCCACCTGCTTGAATTGATGGCGCAAAATATCGGTACCACCGGAAGCCTTGTTGTATCACAAAAACTGGTGCTTTATGATGACAGTTTTCCGCAGGGATCAATTGAACTCAAGGAAACCTTAAAGTATACCTTCCCTGAAAAATATCGTTCGGATATCATTTCCCAAACCAGTAAACGAATTCATGTGGTTTCCAATGGAATATCTCTGACTGTGTTAGACGGGAAAACAGTGGCCGATCATGAAACCATATTTGATCGATACAAGGATATCATCCTGTATAAGTCCAGGTCTGCGCTGTTGCAACAGCTTGCCTGTTCAGGCATCAGTACATCGGTGGTCAGCCTGGGGCGTTTTAACGGCAAACCGGTTTACGTCCTTGGGGCACAATACCCGGACGAAGCCGCATCCCAAATATGGTTAAACAAGGAGACTTTCAGACCTTTTCGCTGGATGATAAACCGTAACAATACCGCCGGCCCAATGGATCGTGTGGAAGTAAGATATTATAAATGGCAAAAGATAAGGAAACTATGGTATCCCATGCTCATTGAGTTTTACCAGGATGACCAAATGATTCGCATGATTGAGGTGGACCAAATTAAAGTTGTCCCCGGCCTTTCAGCAGGAATGTTTGATATTGATCGGCTAAAATCAACTTACCCCAAAGATACACAGGTGGTATCAGAGCCGCATCAGTCCGGTGAGCTTGGCGAGTTACAAAAAATGATTGAGGAGTTTAAAAAGATCTATGAGTGAGAATACGAAATTCATCTTTGTCACCGGTGGCGTCCTTTCATCCCTGGGGAAAGGGCTTGCTTCGGCAGCAATCGGAGCGATTTTAGAAAGCCGGGGTCTTACCGTAACGATTCAGAAGCTTGACCCGTATATTAATGTCGATCCGGGAACCATGAATCCTTTTCAGCACGGCGAAGTTTTTGTTACCGATGACGGTTCGGAAACCGATCTGGATCTGGGTCATTATGAACGCTTTACCAACGCAAAACTGGGTCAGGACAATAATTTTACCACCGGCAAAATTTACCATTCCGTGATCAGCAAAGAGCGTCGGGGCGATTACCTGGGAGGCACCGTCCAGGTGATTCCGCATATCACCGACGAAATCATCAACAGCATCAAACTGGTGGCCAATGGAACAGATGTGGTGATTGTCGAAATCGGCGGTACCATAGGAGACATCGAAAGCCTTCCTTTCCTTGAAGCCATTCGACAGTTTAAAGCGGATGTGGGAAAAGAAAATGTCTTGTATATCCATCTTACCCTCGTTCCCTATATGGGAGCCGCAGGTGAGCTTAAAACCAAGCCGACCCAGCACAGTGTCAAGGAGCTTCGCAGCATCGGTATTCAACCGGATATACTTCTTTGCCGCACCGACAGGTATCTGTCTAAAGATATCAAATCCAAAATAGCGCTGTTTTGCAATGTGTCGGTCGATGCCGTGGTTACGGCCAAAGATGTGGAGTGCATCTATGAAGTTCCGCTGATTTTTCACAAGGAAGGTCTGGACGATAAGATTGTGGAGTTGCTGAATATCTGGACCCGGGCTCCCAAGCTCGATGCCTGGGAAAAATTTGTATCCATGTATAAATCGCCGACCCATTCCGTCACCATCGCCATCGTGGGGAAATATGTCGACCTGACCGAATCTTATAAAAGCTTAAACGAGGCCTTATATCACGGAGGGGTGGCCAACGATTGTCGGGTGAATCTTGTTTTTGTTGATTCAGAAAAAATAGACAGCAACACATGCAGTCAATATCTGGTTGAGGCCGACGGAATATTGGTTCCCGGCGGATTCGGCACACGAGGGATTGAGGGCAAAATATGTGCCGCCAATTTTGCCAGGGAGAACAAGATTCCCTATTTCGGCATTTGTCTGGGCATGCAGATTGCGGTGATTGAATTTGCACGAAATATTGCAGGCCTGGAAAAGGCCAACAGTTCCGAGTTTGACAAGGATACCCCCCATCCGGTGATCTACCTGATGCTTGAGTGGTATAACGATAAAACCCAAAAGATTGAAAAGCGCGACATCACCTCTGACAAAGGCGCCACCATGCGCCTGGGTGCCTATCCGTGCAAACTTAAAGAGAATTCCTTTGCATTTGACGCTTATCAAACCAAAGATATTTCAGAACGACACCGGCACAGGTACGAATTTAACAACGAGTATAAAGAAATCCTCCAGCAAAAAGGACTGATTATCAGCGGCATGTCCCCTGCCGGTGACCTGGTTGAAATCATTGAGGTCAAGGACCATCCCTGGTATCTCGGCTGCCAGTTTCATCCCGAGTTCAAATCACGCCCCATGGATCCGCACCCCCTGTTCAGAGACTTTATCAAGGCATCTATGGTAAATTCAAAATAAGTCGTCATTCCATTATTTCAATTGGGAGCGATGCGAACAAAGTTAAAACCGGTTCGTATCAGATCTTTAATCCTAATCTCCTCATTTTATTATAAATAATTACTAAACATCATAAAAAATTTGACAAAATGGATTCTTTCTGATAGAGTCTCTGAAAAAATAATTTCTCGAAAAGGCAAACCCAGGGAAACCGGGTCACGCAAAGCCACTGAGCCTAAAGCAAATATATTGCCAGGGCAGTCAGGCCGCCGAAGGAAATAAGTAAAAGGCTGTTTCGCATTTTGGCGGAGCAGCTTTTTTTATTTTGAAAAGGAGGAAAAGTCATGTGTAAAAAGATCCTTTCCCTTTTGGTAATTCTTTTTGTCATTTCAACGGTTGCCGTACCGGTTTATGCGGACCAGACCGTATTCGGTCCCAAAGATTTAAAAATCGGAAGATGGCATTTTCATTTTTCCTCCCATCGATTTAAAGTGGATGATCCTGCACCAGGCGTTTTATCCATTATCAAAAATACACCTGATAAAAAGATACGGGGAGGGTTTTGCTTTGTAAACGGAAAGTATATCGGTCTTCGCAGTTTTTTAAGGGGGACCGCCTCTGTCCTGGAAAAAGACGTTCAGTTGCGTTCTAAGAACCGAGTGTTCGTCTTTCTCAGAGGGGATCGCAGAGCCTCAATAAAAATCCAGATAAAGAAAAAAGGCACTACCCCGCCGCCGGAGGTCACCCTATCGACGAACCCGACAACCATCCATGAGGGTCAATCTTCAACTTTATCATGGACGTCTACATATGCGGATACCTGCACAATAGATCCGGATGTGGGAAGTGTGGACCTAAACGGATCGGCCACTGTCTCACCCCCACAAACCACCACTTACACCATTACCGCCACCGGCAGTGGCGGTACGGCAACCGCCAATGCAACGGTTACTGTAGCTAACAGCGCGCCGGTGGCCAACAATCAAACCGTGACACTGAACGAAGATGAAACCGCATCCGTTACCCTGACCGCATCCGATATCAACGGCGATTCGTTAACCTATCAGATCGTAACCGGACCGTCCCACGGAAGCTTAACCGGCCAGGCCCCCAATCTGTCATATACCCCATCACTAAACTATAACGGCAGCGACACCTTTACCTTTAAAGCCAATGACGGCAGTTTGGACAGCAACACCGCCACAGTCACTCTCTCTATCCAGCCGGTAAATGATTCCCCGACAGCAGCCGGTGATGTGGCTACCACCAATGAAGATACACCGATAACCGCCATAACGGTTTTAGCCAACGACACGGATCCGGACGGTGATGCCCTTGCTGTGGATGATTTTACCCAGCCGGCCCACGGTACGGCGGGCAGCAACGGTGACGGTACCTTGACCTACACGCCGGATGAAGACTTTAACGGTATGGACAGCTTTAATTACACCGTCAGCGACGGAAACGGCGGCACTGATACTGCCACGGTCAGCATCACCATCCACCCGGTCAATGATGCCCCAATGGCCAATCACCAAACCGTGACACTGAACGAAGATGAAACCGCTTCCACGACCCTGACCGCATCCGATGCAGACGGAGATACTTTAACTTATCAGGTTGTCTCCAGCCCTTCCCAGGGCACCTTAACCGGCACAGCGCCTGATCTAAGCTATACCCCTGCGGCAAACTATAACGGCATTGATTCTTTTACCTTCAAGGCCAATGACGGCACCATAGATTCCAATGAGGCCACGGTCAACCTCACGGTCAATGCCATAAATGACCCGCCTGTGGCCAATGCAGGGCCGGATCAGACTGCCTTGCAAAATAGCGTTGTTACCCTCGACGGCAGCGGTTCCGGTGATATAGACCAAGACCCCCTGACCTATAACTGGTCGTTTGTAACTGCTCCTGCAGGAAGTACGGCCACCCTTTCCGACTCTTCAGTAGTTAATCCGACCTTTACCGCCGATCTGACCGGCATCTATGAAATCCAACTTATGGTAAACGACGGTACAGTGAACAGTGCACCAGATACGATAATGGTGAACGTATTTACCTTACCTACAATAGAAATTTCGGCCAATCCGGTGGCCATTTTAACCGACGAGTCTTCTACTCTGACCTGGAAGTCTACCCATGCGGATACCTGTGTAATAGAACCCGGTGTGGGAAGCGTGGTGTTAAACGGATCAACTTCTGTCTCACCTACCCAAACCACCACATATACCATTACAGCTACAAATCCAGGTGGCACAGCCACGGCCAGTGTGACCGTTACGGTAAACGTACCGCCTGCGGTTAGTTTCAGTGCATCACCGGCAACCATTGCCCAGGGCGGATCAGCGACACTCTCCTGGTCATCGGAAAATGCCCAGAGCGCACACATCGACAACGGAATCGGTGTGGTATCCACTGACGGAACCATTTCCGTGTCTCCGGAACATACCACCACCTATACCCTGTCGGTGACCGGTCCAGCCGGCAATGCCAGTGCAAAGGCCACGGTGAAAGTCACCGGCAATCCCCTGCCTCAGCCCGATGGCTCCTTCGGTCAGCAGTATGAGGATCTAATACCACCCGACTCAACAGTGGATGAGTACGATGCATATCGATTTTCACTCATTACCGGCATCGTTCATTCCATAGATGATGCTCCCATACCGGATGTTTCCATCACCATCCACAACCATCCCGAATACGGAACCGTATCCACAGACACCTCCGGCAGGTTCTCCATCCCGGTTGAAGGTGGCGGAACCATGACTGTGGTTTACCAAAAAAATGGGCTGATCACATCTCACCGGAAGGTGTATGCCCCCTGGAACGATATCGCTATCACAGAAACCATCCAGATGATCGAACAAGACCCGGTATCTACCAATTTTACCTTTGATGGTAATGCGAATACAATCGTTACACATCAGAGCACCGAAGTCACCGATGAATTCGGCTCCCGCTCCTGCTCCATAGTCTTTACCGGAGACAACCACGCCTGGCTGGTGGATGAAAACGGTAACGATGTTCAGCAACTTGAGACCATCTCCGTCAGGGCAAGCGAATTCACCACACCAGATTCAATGCCTGCCATTCTTCCGCCTAATTCAGCTTACACCTATTGTGCGGAGCTTTCTGTTGATGGCGCCCAAAGGGTAAGGTTTGATAAACCAGTCATTACATGGGTCGACAACTTCCTTGGTTTTGATGTGGGTATGATCGTTCCTGTCGGTTATTATGACCACGACAGAGGCGTTTGGGTGTCTTCTGAAAACGGCGTTGTCGTCAAGCTTCTTGATATAGATTTAGACGGCATTGTTGATTCCCTCGATGCAGACGGCGATGGTCAGCCTAATGATCTTAATGAGGATGGGTCATATAGCGATGAGGTAACCGGCCTTGAGGATGCCGGGAAATATGTGCCGGATGCTGAGTTTTGGCGAGTAGAGATGGATCATTTTTCAGAGTTTGATTGGAATTGGCCTTTTCATCTTCCAGAAGATGCCGAGGCTCCAAATCCAGATGCTGTGGCTTTGGCAGACCAAAAGATTCGAGAAGAAAAAGATTGCAAAGGTTACAATAGCTCATTTGTTGAAGAAAGAAGCCGTATCTTCCACGAAGATATCCTTATTCCAGGGATTGATATGAGTCTTCATTATGCCAGCAATCGTGTGCAAGGTTATGAAATTAATGTTAATGTTCCGGTAAGTGGCGAGACAGTACCAGCAAGCCTTAAGTATATAATCGTTAAGATGAAGGTGGCAGGCAGGAGATTTAAAACAACCTTGGACCCTCAGCCTAACCAAATTGCGAAATTTGGATGGGATGGCCAGGATTATTTAGGAGGGAAAGTGAAATTTAGTGCGCCCGCCCAAATTGAAATAGGTTTTGCATATGATGCTTTATATGGAAAACCAAGTGATTATCACAACGCATGGGCTCAGGCGGGAGGTGACTTGACACAGGTTAAAACCAGGCAGGAGATTATATCCTGGAAGCGGAGTAATATAATTCTCCAACGTGGGTTACGTAGCGTTGGATATGTCATCGCTGATGGCTGGACTATCTCTTCTCACCATTCACTTAGTTTGAGAGACCTCTCAAAACTGCATAAAGGTGATGGTACAATGGTTGAAAATAATGTATCCATCATTGATACTGTAGCTGGAAATGGCGTCAGCGGATATAGCGGTGATGGTGGGCCATCAACCGATGCCCAACTCTATTTTCCAGATGGTGTTACTATAGATGCCGCAGGCAACCAATACATTGCCGATACATACAATCATCGTATTCGAAAAATAGACACTGATGGAATCATAACAACTATAGCTGGAAATGGAATCATGGGTTATAATGGCGATGGTATGCCTGCCACAGAAGCTACGCTTAATTATCCTAAAGGAGTTGCCATCGATTCTTCAGGAAACCTTTACATTGCAGATTCAGGTAGTTATCGAATTAGGAAAGTGGATACTATCGGCATAATTACGACCGTGGCAGGAGGTGGAAGCACTATTGGTGATGGATTGGCTACCCAACGTACTTTGTACTGGCCCGGTGGTGTTACGTTGGATACATGGGGAAATCTCTACATTGCAGATACTTTCAATCATCGTATCCGGAAAGTAGATCCAGCTGGTCTAATGACTACAGTTGCAGGAACAGGGGGCGGATATTGGATGGGATACGCACAAGGCGGTTTTAGTGGTGATGGTGGCCCTGGTATTGAAGCCGAGCTTGATAATCCTACAGACGTTGCAATCGATTCTTCAGGAAACCTTTACATTGCAGATCAAAGAAATAATCGGATTCGCAAGGTGGATACCAGCGGCATAATTACCACCGTAGCAGGAAGTGGTGACGTCGGTGGTGGTAACGGAGGCTTTGATGGTGACGGCGGATTGGCTACAGAAGCTTTACTCAACTATCCACACGGTTTGGCAGTGGATACAACCGGCAACATTTTCATTGCCGACCAAGGCAATAATCGTATTCGTAAAGTTAATACTAGCGGAATTATAGCAACTATAGCAGGTAACGGTATCTGGGGCTATAGCGGTGATGGAGGGTCTGCTATAAAGGCACAACTTCAATGTTTTTCCGTTGCAGCAGATAGCACGGGAAACATCTTTATTACCGGCGTTTCGAATACCATCCGGAAAGTAGGATCCTATGGTGTGTTTATAAATTTATTGGCAGAAGGAGATATTCCCTTTGCCGAAAAGGACGGTATGGGTCACATCATGTCCAGCTCCGGTCGACATAAGACGACATTTGACCTCGACATAGGGATCACTATCCGTGAGTTTGAATATGATTCGGATAATAATCTTATTGCAATAATCGATCAATTCGGCAATCAGACTATCATTAACCGCGATGGAAACGGTGTCCCAACTTCTATTGTATCTCCTGATGGTATCACAACTTTACTGACCATAGATGGAAATAACCATCTTACCGATATCACCTATCCTGACAACAATAATTATAGCTTTGAGTATACCTCAGATGGCCTGATGACCGCCAAGATCGAACCGGAAGGAAATCGATTTGAGCATCAGTTCAATTCGCAAGGAAGACTCACCGATGCAACGGACGAAGAGGGAGGACATTGGAATTATCAAAGAATAGGAAATGCAAATGGCGATGTCTTAACTGAAGTGACTACGGGCGAAGGTAATCAAACTACCTACCTGGATCATACCGAATCAACTGGTTCATATACCTCTACCATCACCGGTCCCACAGGTGCTGAAACACAATACAGCCAATCACCAGACGGACTCACCGTAAACAAGTCCCTACCCTGTGGGATGGACCTCGTGTTCAAATACGATGTAGATTCCGAGTATAAGTTTAAATACGTTAAAGATATGCACGAGACTTCGCCGTCCGGACTCGAAAAGATCGTGCTTAGGGAAAAAACTTATGAGGATACTAATTCGGATGAAATCAAGGATCTGATCACCCAAACCGTAACGGTTAACGGAAAAGTAACCAGCCTGGTAAACAACGTGCTGCAATCGAAAAAAACGGTGACCGCCCCTGAAGGCCGGACGGTGACCACACAATACAACCCGGCCACTTTGCTGACTGAGTCTGTGAGCATACGCGGCCTGAATACCACAAACTACGGGTATAATCCTCAGGGAAGATTAACTTCCATAATCACAGGCACCCGGGAAGCCACCTTGTCTTATAATGCCCAGGGCTTTATGGATTCTTATACTGATCCTGAAGGCTATACCACCACCTACACACACGATACGGTGGGACGGGTCACCGGGATCGGAAGGCCGGACGGAAGCTCTTTGGGCTTTACCTATGACGGTAATGGCAACATGACGGTTTTAACCAATCCATCATCCATTCAGCACGGATTTGGGTTTAATGCCGTGAACCTGAATAGTTCATATCAGACTCCCATCAGCGGAACATACAGTTATGTGTATGACCGTGACAGGCGTTTAACGGAAATTAACTTTCCGTCAGGTCAGCAGATCAGAAACATCTATGATACGACCCGTTTGTCCCAGGTTCAGACCCCTGAAGGAAATATCGATTATACCTATCTTTGCGGTACAAATGTGGAATCAATCACCAAAGGGACCGAATCAATTACTTATGGCTACGATGGAAAGCTGGTGACATCCGAATCCTTAACCGGGACTTTAAATCAAGCCTTAGCTTACACCTACAACAACGACTTTGATGTAACCGGTTTTAGCTATGCTGGAGGTACGGAAAATTATACCTACGATAATGACGGTCTTTTGACCGGTGCTGGAAGTTTTACCATCATACGCAATGTACAAAACGGACTGCCTGAAAGTTTAAGCGGTAGCACTTTGAGTCAGAATCGTACTTTCAACGGCTATGGTGAGCAGGATGGACAGGTTTCGACCATCAGCGGCCAGAGCATCAGTTCCTGGAGTTTGGCACAGGATGATAATGGCCAAATTGTGCAAAAGATCGAGACCGTCGATGGTATCACTTCGACTTATGATTACACCTACGATCCCATGGGTCGTCTCATCACAGTCACCAAAGACGGCTCTATGGTGGAGGAATACGACTATGATATCAACGGTACCCGCATTTATGAGATGAATACCCTTCGAGGCATTACGGGTAAGAGTTTTACCTATTCTGATGAAGATCATCTTTTAACTGCCGGAACCGCTTCGTACCAGTATGATATAGATGGCTTTCTGGCGACCAAAACAGATGGTTCTGATGTGACTACTTATAATTATTCATCTCGTGGTGAGCTTTTAAGTGTGAACTTGCCCAATGGTAATGTCATAGGGTATACCCACGATCCTTTGGGGCGACGGATTGTCAAAATGGTCAACGGCATCACTGTAGAAAAATATCTCTGGCAGGGTTTGACACGACTACTGGCTGTGTATGACGGCAGCGACAACCTCATCATGCGTTTCGAGTATGCAGATGATAGAATGCCGGTGGCCATGACACGAGGCGGAGCAACCTACTATCTCACCTATGACCAGGTGGGTTCGTTACGTGCGGTTGCAGACAGTGCAGGTAATGTGGTAAAAAGAACCGACTACGACTCATTCGGCAACATTATAGTTGATTCAAATCCGTCATTTGATATGCCCTTTGGATTCGCCGGAGGTTTGCGCGATTGGAATACCGGCCTTCTCAGATTCGGTTACAGAGACTATGATCCTGATATCGGAAGATGGACGGCAAAAGATCCCATTCTGTTTGCCGGTGGAGATACCGATCTTTATGGATATGTCCTAAATGATCCGGTTAAT
>JAXHVO010000093.1 GCA_034189135.1 Thermodesulfobacteriota bacterium
AATGGATTTGGTCGCAGAACAGTAATTTTAACACAATAATACCCCTTAAGGGGTTATCAGTATCGATGCCCTTATAGGGCTTTATGCAAGCCTCCGGCTGGGCCGGAGGTCATGACTTTGCGCAACTATTTTAAAAAATGAGAAAATCTGTGCATCAAATCATAAATATCGGGTCACTGTGATATATCCTGCAAACTGAAAAAGATATCGCCTGGAGAAAAAACCTTTAAGCCTCTCCTCTTAAACTGATTTTATTTTTCCAAATACGGTTACCCTGGTGTGGACAAGATGAATGGTTGAAAAAACCCCTTCCTTGTATTAATGAATGTTATATCTTTCCCGAATTTAAATAAGTGGGGGATCGGGGAGTTTTACAATCTCTACTCAGTTCGACCGGAGAAACGCCCATTTGCCCGTATCAGCCTTAACAATCATTTTGAGAAACTGACGTTCGGCAGCTATCTCGCTCAGATTCGATTTGAACCAGCCCCAAGGGACAGAACCCCACGGCAGCGTTGATCGTCTCTGCCTGTATGGATTTAACTGAGAAGATAGGGGGCGTGTACAGAGTAATGGACTTATTTGTTAAGGCTGATACGGGCAAATGGGCGTTTCTCCGGTCGAACCTCTAACAATCATTAAAACTAAAACGGTTCACAAAAAAGACCATTGATAAAAACTCCCCAATCCTTCAAATAAGTTATAAATTTTGCCTATTGAGACCGGCTTTTTTCAGGTGTTTTTGGTTTTGCCGAGTCGACAGAAATAATGACCGGTATCTGTCTTCGCAGGTTCGTGGGTAAGTAGAGATCAGAGTGACGCCTTTAACCGAAGTGTATGTGCTGAAAAAGATTTCATGCAATAACCGATGAAAGTATAGAAATTATGAAACCAGTTGTCGCAATTGTCGGTCGCCCCAATGTGGGGAAGTCGACCTTTTTTAACCGCGTCACCCGGACAAGAGACGCCATTGTGGATAACTTTCCCGGAGTTACCCGGGATCGTCATTACAAAGATGCCAGCTGGAATATGGTAAAATTTACCCTGGTAGATACAGGGGGTTTTTCCGGGGGAGATGATTTCGCCGCCGAAATTCGTTTTCAGATCCACCAGGCCATAGAAGATGCAGATGTTATTATTCTTATGCTTGACGGCAAAGCAGGAATTTCTCCCTTTGATAAGGACATGATATCAATGCTCCGGGGGATTGCCAAACCTGTATTTTATGCGGTGAACAAGATAGACGGCCTGGAAAAAGAGGTAAATTTATACGACTTTTACAGCCTGGGACTGGATAAAATCTATCCCGTTTCAGCAGAACACAGATACGGGATATCTGATTTTCTTGATGATCTTGTTCTTGCCTTTCCCACCTCGTTACCGCAATCTTCCGAGGAGAAAAATGAGGATATCATTAAGCTGGCGGTTATTGGCAGGCCCAATGTGGGAAAGTCATCATTGATCAACCGTATTTTAGGTGAAGAAAGGCATCTGGTGAGCGAAGTTCCCGGCACCACGCGTGATGCCGTTGATTCTCTTTATACCGTTAATGAGAAAACGTATCTTCTTATAGATACAGCCGGAATCAGGCGCAAGGGAAAAGTATCGCAAAAAATAGAAAAATTCTCCATCATAAAAGCATTAAGGAGTCTGGACAGGTGTGATGTGGCGCTGGTGGTCATGGATACATCCGAAGGGATTACCGACCAGGATATAAATATTGCAGGCTACGCTTTTGAACGGGGATGTGGATGTATTTTGCTGCTGAACAAATGGGATAAGATTGAAAAGGACACCCATACAGCAAAAAAATATATTGAGGAACTCAGAATGCAGGCCAAGTTTTTAAGCTTTGCCCCAGTTTTGACCATTTCCGCTTTAACCGGCCAGCGGGTTCAAAAAATTTTTAAACTTGCCGGGGAAGTCCACAAGCAGTATTCTACACGAATAGGAACGGGCCGGCTGAATAAAATGATTGAGATGGCCCTTGAAAAAAACGAGCCGTCACTTTACCGGGGAAAGCGCATTAAATTTTATTATTCCACCCAAATTGCTGCAAAACCACCGACCTTTGTCTGTTTTGTAAATTATCCGGATGCGGTTCATTTTTCCTACAAAAGATATCTAATCAACCAGATCCGTAAGCAGACAGGGCTTGGAAAAACACCCCTGAGAATAATTTTTCGCAAAAGACAAGGGCGGAAGTGAAATGGACATATTTGAATACCAGGCCAAAGAAGCAGCCAGATCATCCATGCCCCTGGCAGAAAAAATGCGTCCTAAGAATCTGGATGAATTTACCGGGCAAAAACATGTAACCGGCGAAGGAACCCTGATTCGAAATGCCATTGAGCAGGATAGAATTTTTTCCATGATTTTGTGGGGACCTCCGGGTTGCGGCAAAACGACCCTTGCCAGGATTATTGCCGCAGAAACCAGTTCCTCTTTTACCCAGTTTTCTGCAGTGCTGTCCGGGGTGAAAGATATCAGATCTGTCATACAAGATGCAAAAAACAGGCTCAAGCTTTATCGAAAAAGAACAATCCTTTTTGTAGATGAAATTCACAGATTTAACAAGGCACAACAGGATGCCTTCCTTTATCACGTGGAAAGCGGTCTGATCACCCTCATCGGTGCGACCACCGAAAATCCATCCTTTGAGGTTATTTCTCCCCTTTTATCCAGATGCAGGGTCATTACCTTAAATGCGCTTTCAGCTGATGAAATCGCTGAAATACTTGATAGAGCCATTAAAGATAGCAAAAAAGGCCTGGGAGATTTGGGCCTTGTTTTTAATGAGGATGCCTTGGCCCATATCATTCGAATTTCAGACGGTGATGCGCGTATGGCACTTGGAAACCTTGAGATTGCCGCTTCTTTGATCGTATCTGAAAGTGAAGGTATAAAACAGGAAAAAAAGAAAAATATTACCATTGAAGATGTAGAAACAGCGATTCAACAAAAAGCGTTAATATATGATAAATCCGGTGAAGAGCATTTCAATATTATATCCGCTCTTCACAAAAGCATGCGTGGAAGTGATCCTGATGCGGCTCTCTACTGGCTTGGACGGATGTTGTCGGCCGGAGAAGACCCATTGTATATCGCCCGCAGAATGGTAAGGTTTGCCTCTGAAGATGTGGGAAACGCAGATCCTGGCGCGTTAAGGGTAACCATCGATGCCATGGAGGCTTTCCGATTTTTAGGCAGGCCGGAAGGAGAACTGGCCCTGGCTCAGGCCGCTGTTTATCTGGCTACGGCACCCAAAAGTAACAGCGTATATGCGGCCTATAAGAATGTAAAACAGGTGGTTAAAAATAAAGGGGCACTACCGGTTCCGCTTCATATCAGAAATGCACCCACCCGGTTAATGAAAGAGCTGGGTTACGGGAAGGGGTATAAATACGCCCATGATTATAAAGGGGCCTATACAGCTCAGGAGTATTTGCCGGAAAAACTGAAAGGGGGTCGTTTTTATGTTCCCTCCGAGAGAGGATATGAAAAGAAAATAAAGGAGAGACTCGAAAAATGGCGAGGGCGAAGAAAAAAAAGGCTAAAGGATTAGGGATAAAATGACGATATATATTCAGAGTTGAACACTAGATTTACCAGGTATGTAATGATGGATTCAATAAACAGCACCAGTTCGGCAAAATTATTTTCCGCCACCATACAAAATTCCACTAATCTTGAAAGTCTGTCCAACAGCGCACTTTCCAATGGAATCGATTTATATATTCAGAAAGATTATAAAGGCGCCATCAAGGAATTTCAAAGATCCATCGGCCTGGCACTGAATTCATCATATTCAACCGAAGCGACTGAATATATGGCCAATGCTTATTTAAAGCTAGATGATGCGGAAAATGCGATAAAGACTTACCAGAGGACAATCAGCTTAAACACCACTAATGATGATCTACACATTAAATTGGGAAATCTTTTTTACGCCCAGGAAAGATACCAGGAGGCTCAGAGCGAATATGAAAAGGCCGTTCAATTAAATCCAACTGCCGAAAGTCATTACTCACTGGGGCAGGCATATCTGGAAACGGGTCGCTATATGGATGCCCATACCCAGTTCGGCAAAGCTCATCGGCTGGCTCCGGAAAGTCCAAACGGCAAGTACGGAATCGGTCTTGCCTACAGCAAACAGGAACGTTATGAAGATGCGATTCGCATGTTTAAAGATGCAATTGGCAAAAAAAAAGACTTTTATGACGCCTATGCAGAAATGGGATATGCCTATGCCGATCTGGGGCAGATGGATGAGGCACAGAAAATTGTTGATTTTCTCGACAGTGAAGATTCCGGGCTGGCAGATATTTTGAGCGGCTATATGTACAAGGTTGATCCCCCGAAATTTTCTTTTGTAGATCCCACCAGCACGTTTTTGCGCACCATGCCCAGGAATACACTTCTATCCACTCTGGATGATTATCTGGCAAATGCCAATGCGTCTAAAACCTTTACCATGATATTCCAGTTTGACAAGGAGATGGACCGGGAGTCTGTGGAAAACAGATTAAACTGGACCATTAAACGGTCCACCGGAAGCGGGCCCGGAGAGGCATATAATTTCGGATTTACAGTTCCTGATACAGAGGTGACCATTTCACTATTTCCGGATAACGTCTATTATGATGCCAAATCCTTTTCAGCCACAGTTAGATTTACCATTGAACAAAACGAAAACGCCGATGGGACTATTGATCCCAGTCACATTGAATTTTCTTTCACAGGCAAAGATAAATACGGGTTGACCATGGATTCCGATTTCGACCAGGTCACCGGCTTTTCCGGAATTGCCTGATAAACTTTTAAGACTGCCTTGCTAAAATCGCAAATGATTCCTGCCCGTCTTGGCTGACAAATCAAAAAGTCTCATAATATCGTTGTCGTTTTCTTCTATTAGCTGGATACAGGCATCGACACATTCCTTACAGTACAAAATCTTCCTTCCATCGGCAATTTCAGCTTTTGTGTCATCAATATTGATGGCAGCTCGGTAAGGTCGGTGTGAGGACATGGCTTCAACCACATCGGATACACTTAATATTTTTGTTTCCAGTTCTAAATCGTCACCTTTTAATCCCCCGGGGTAGCCGGAACCATCCAGTCGTTCATGATGCTGCAACACAATAATGGAAACATCTTTACCCAAAGATTCGACAAAAGGGATATCCTTTATGATATCAAAGCCTGCCTGAGGATGTACTTTTATCAGTTGAGCCTCCAGATCTGTCAGTTCTGAAGGCTTGGTCAACAGCTCTACCGGAATGGCCACCTTCCCAATGTCATGCAAAAGCCCTGCCACATGGATGATCTTTAGTTCTTTTTCCGTTAAACCCATTTTTCTGCCTATGGCCATGGCCAGCAAAGCCACTCGATCCTGATGACCGGCGGTATAAGGATCCCGTTTTTCAGTAAGGAGACCCAGTGCTTTAACCGTTTCATAAAAGGTGGTGGTTAGTGCGGCAGTCCTTTCTCTGACCATTTTTTCCAGGGTTTTCTTTCTGCCGATGCGTTCCATTATAAGCTCGTGTCTTTCAATGCAACGCGTGATATTATGAATGAGCAGGCCAATATTAAGCGGTTTCATGATATAATCGGAGGCACCCAATCGAAGCGCTGTGATGATATCATCAGTGGTTCCTAAACCGGAGAAAACAATGACCTGAGTGGTGGGAGAGGCTTTTTTTACCAGTTTTAAAATTTCAATGCCGGAGAGGTCCGGAATATTGATATCGGTTAAAACGATGGACGGCTCTTTCCTTTCGAACAAATCCATCCCCTCTTCACCACTGGAAGCTTGATAGACATCAAAACCCTTTTTTCTCAAAAGGCTGCAGGTGGGTTCAAGTACCTCCTGTTCATCATCTATAACCAAGATTTTAATATCTCCATTATCAGCAGCCATGTTATTTTTTCCTTTTTTAATTTTTTAACATCATTCACATGATACTCTGGATTCAACACAACAAAGTATTTTCGATTATCCAACTCTTTTAGAGATTGCAGATTGATGAACTCAGTCATTAGCAGGGGATTTCAAAAATTACAAATAGATATTTGAGAAAAAAAGATGTTTACTCCAAAGCCCATTCCAATGCGCCACCTGATTTGCAATTGTATTTAGCGGTTAACAAGGGGTGAGCTGACGGATAAAATCCGCGGGTTGACTTTTAAAGCCAATGATGAGTAAAAACAGGCATGGGGATAGAAATTGAAAGAAAGTTTTTAGTGAAAGATGATTCCTGGCGGACATCTGCGGTTGGCAAAAAATACCATCAGGGATATTTGAACAGCCATAAAGAGCGGACAGTCCGTGTGCGCACCATAGACAGTAAAGGATATTTAACCATCAAAGGGATTGCCAAAGGAGCCGTCCGGGCGGAGTACGAATATGAAATACCGGTTGATGACGCACGAGAAATGCTGGACGGGCTGTGTGAAGAACCCCTAATTGAGAAAACCAGGTACAAGGTTGAACACCATGGATTTGTTTGGGAAGTGGATGTGTTCCATGGCGAAAATCAGGGTCTGATTATTGCCGAGCTGGAACTGGATTCCAAGGAGCAGAAGTTTGAAAAGCCCGAATGGATTGGTGCTGAGGTGACGGGAGATTCAAATTATTTCAATTCAAACCTGATACATCATCCATACAGTCAATGGTGATGATGGTATTGTTGACAGGATCTCTGTCATTAGACGGAGATGATTTTACAACAATCAAAATTAAGATTTTCTTGACTTGACACCCACCAACAATAATAGAACAAATAAATTTTGTTACGTTTAATCTCAATATATCAACAATTGCCTAAAAACTGTAATACTGAGAAAATCAGTAACTATATCTGAAAATTGACCCACCATAACATTAGGTATTCTTGCATATTTGACAAGTAACTAAAGTTCATGTAAATATTTGTACAAATTTATTAAATCCTGTCTTTCCTACTTTTATTCCTCAAATTTAAAATTGGACGGCATAACCATGGAATGTCCAAAATGCCAACAGCAGAATCCAGATGATGCTAAGTTTTGCAATAAGTGTGGAAGTAACTTAGTTGAATGCTTAGACATGTCAGGTGACTCTGGTGTGGTGGATAGCGAGCGAAAGCTCGTAACAGTTTTGTTCTCTGACATGACCGGTTACACAGCCATGACAGAGCGTCTTGACCCTGAAGAAGTCAAGGGGATTATGAGTCAAATATTCGGTTTAATAACTGAAGTTATAAAAAATTACGATGGGTTTATAGAGAGGTTCATCGGTGATGCGGTGATGGCGGTTTTTGGTGTGCCAAAAGCACATGAAGATGATCCAATCAGGGCAATAAGAGCTGCTCTGGACATACACTCAGCTGTTGAAGATTTCAGCCCTCGGTTTGAAGATAAAATTGGACGTTCTTTAACAATGCACACTGGCATCAACACTGGCATAGTGGTCACTGGAGAGGTTGATATAGAAAAGGGAACCCACGGGCTCACAGGTGATGCCATCAACCTCGCTTCACGCATTGAAGGCTTAGCAAAACCGGGTGAAATTTTGCTTGGTGAAAGTACATATCAACAGGCTCAAGGATACTTCAAATTCAAAAACATGGAACCGGCACAAGTAAAAGGGAAAACCGAACCTGTCCAGGCATATAAGGTTGTTTCCGTACTTGATCAAGAAACTGTTATTCGTCATCTAAATGGTGTACAGGCCGAGCTTATCGGCAGAGAAACAGAGATGAATCAACTATTGGGATCACTAGAGAATTTAAAAAATGGTAAGGGCTCTGTAATCTCAATCGTCGGCCACGCAGGAACTGGAAAAAGCCGTCTTATTCGTGAGTTTAAGACCTGTTTAGAGTTAGAAGAAGTGCAGTGGCGAGAAGGTCATGCCTATGCTTATACACAGAACATTGCCTACTATCCATTAAGCAATCTTTTAACTCACGCTTTTCGGATTAGAGAAGGGGATGACACGGACGAAATTGGGGAAAAAGTAAATGCTGGTGTGAAAGAATTGCTCTGGGATAAACCCGAGGCGAAAAAATACTTGGGTGGTTTGTTTTCCCTTAGTAATGCCAATATGGATGAAATGAGTCCCGAACTATGGAGAAAGCAGTTAAAAGAGTCCGCACATCAACTCCTAGAGGCACTGGCTAGCCGTGCCCCCACTGTAATTGTATTTGAAGACCTGCATTGGGCTGATGGAGCTTTCATTGAACTCCTTCATTTTTTGTTAAAAAACACCCATAGACCGGTATTGTTTATTTGTATTTACCGCCCATCTTTCACCCTTTTTTCAAAAGAAGAATATAACTCTTTGGCTTGGCCCCACCACAAGATAGAAATACATGATCTGACTTGGGATCAGACACAGTCCATGCTTCATTCCCTCCTTGACTCTCAAACCTTACCTGATGAACTGCGTTATTTTATCAAACAAAAAGTGGAGGGAAATCCCTTTTATTTGGAGGAAGTGGTCAATACCCTCATCGAAACAGGAATTCTCAAATCTAAGATTGGAGGTTGGATATTTAACCAATCTTTTAATTTAGCAAGCGTCCCACCTACTATACAAGGCGTCCTCACTGCTCGCGTTGATCGTTTAGAAAAAGAGCTCAAACGAGTTTTGCAGGAGGCTGCTGTTATCGGTAGGGCCTTTTATTACGAAGTATTAGCAAGAGTGACCGAACTATCCACAAACGTGGATGATTGCTTGCTAAGCTTGGAAAAACTTGACCTCATTCGGGCTCGCTCCAGAGAGCCAGACTTAGAATACATTTTTAAGCATGCGCTGACGCAAGAGGTAGTGTATAATGGTCTTTTAAAAGAGGAACGTTTGGAGATACATGCGCGTATTGGTTCGGTGATAGAGAAGCTTTTTGAAAATAGACTTACAGATTTTTACGAAACACTTGCCTTCCATTTCTATCGAGGCAAACGCATTCCCAAAGCCTTGGAGTATCTAACAAAGGCCGGGAAAAAAAGCTTGAAAAGGTATGCAGTTGAAGAAGCACATCAACATTATCGGATGGCTTTCGACCTTCTTTCAAAAATGCATAACCGATCTACAGCAGACAACGAACTGTTGATTGGTATTTTAGTAGATTGGGCATTGGTTTTCTATTACCGGGGTGACTTTAGAAAACTTTCAGAACTGCTCATCAGTTACGAAAAGGTGGCCAATAGTCTACCTGATAGTAAAGACAAGGGTATGTATTATGCCTGGGTGGGTTTTGCACTCGACAATAGATTTGAGCCAAAAAAATCCTATCAATATCTCCAGAAGGCTTTGTACATGGGTGAAAAAATTAAAAGTGATTCGGTCATTGGATATGCCTGTACATGGTTGACGTGGAGTTGTAGCAGTTTAGCATTTTTTGAAGAAGCAATTGAGCATGGTAATAGAGCACAGAAAATTGCGCACCATTTAGAATCAGATACCTATATCTATTTTAAATCTTTAGCCGGAATGGGTGTCGCTTATTTCTTCAAAGGAGAATCCGAAAATGCTATTAAAATTGGACAGCAACTTCTTAAATATGGAGATGATCATGCAAATATTAGATGCCAGGCCATAGGTTATTACATTATGGGCTATGGCCATTGTGCCGGAGGTAACTTTGCCAAGGCTATTGAAATATCTGAGAAATCGATTCAATGTGCAATTGATCCTTTTTACACTGTTATCCCTAATTTAGTGGCGGGCTTTTGCCATATGTTAAACAATCATTATGAGGAAGCAAAAAAACATTTTAACAAAATTATATCGTTCAATAAGAAAAGAGGAATAGAGTTATTGGGAATTCCGGCACAGGCATGCCTATCCGCCATTTCCGTTGCCGAGGGGCAAATGCATATCGGTTTTAACAAGCTCAGAAATATCCAAAAAATTTGTATCAAAAAGGAATATAGGAATTTAGGGGTAATGATTGAACACATCATCGGGAAAATATATTATGAAATGATTGCTGGGCCTAAACCGAGTATCGGTAAGTTAATCAGAAATATTGGTTTTCTTGTAAAAAATTATCCATTTGCGGCAGGAAAGGCTGAAGCGCATTTTAAGAAAGTAATTGAGTTCGCAAAAGTTATGGGAGCAAAGGGTACTTTGGCACAAGCTTATCTAGATTTGGGCCTTCTACATAAGAAAAAAAACCAAACTGATCTGGCTAAAAAATGCCTTTCTGAATCTATTCACATTTTTGAAAAATGCGGATCGGAGGCGTATGCAAAACAGGCAAAGGAGGAATTAGCCTCTTTATCTTAGACAGCTTTTTCTTTTCAGGATTTTACTATACACAGTGGTTGCACATATCCGTGTGATGACTTTGCTATCTGTGATAAATCAAAACCTTTTTAGAGTTATTAAAATCTGACATATCTATTTAGAGTTTTATCCATAGTCCCGGCGTAGACGGATCTCAGGTTACAAGTTTATCCTATGCGTTTCCACTCGATTATCAGATGAAGATAATGAATGAGGGATTATTGATAAAAC
>JAXHVO010000094.1 GCA_034189135.1 Thermodesulfobacteriota bacterium
AGGTAGCCAAGATTTGATTTACTACTGGCTGCCATCATTTTGAACGGTAGTAATTTAATGAACGAACATAACCAACCGGCTGGCTCGTAAAACCATGACTTTTCGTTCAGGCACTATCTAGATTAAAACTCAAAGTTTGCACCTTCCAGCTATCGTAGAGCATGAATTCTTAAAGAGTTGATTCCTGTCTTGACAAATCCCGGCAGATTTTCGTAGGATAAACTCTTTTTTCGGAGGAATCATTTATTTTAATTTCTGAGTTCACTAATATACTAAAGTTTTACACCCTTTATTTACAGGGGTATCTGAATCCTTAACGGGTTGATTCACATCTGGTTTTATATCTTATGTGTGCAGTCAAGGCATCTATTTCTGCAAAACAGGGGCGTGAAACATAAGTACTATTTAACAAGGGAGCTTTAAAATGAAAGAGGTCGTGATTGTTTCTGCATGTCGAACGGCTATAGGCGCATTCGGCGGAAGTTTGAGGGACAGCAATGCTGCTGTTTTAGCCCAAATTACCATGAGAGAGGCGGTGAAAAGAGCCGGCATAGATGCTGAAATTATAGATGACATACGATACGGCTGTTGCATGGAACCGGTGGACGCCCTTAACGTCACCCGCGTGGGGGCACTTCTTGCCGGTTTTCCGGACACCATTCCAGCGGTAACAATTAACCGTGTTTGCATATCCTCAATGGAGGCGGTCATCTCCGGCATGGCGATGATCCAGGCAGGTATGGCAGATGTGATCCTTGCAGGTGGTGTGGAGCACATGTCCGGAGCACCCTACACCGTTCCTGGCGCAAGATGGGGCTGCCGGCTCCAGGATAGCGTATTTGTCGATTCCATGATCCACGCCCTTCACTGCGGATCACACATTATCCCTCACCCTGAAGACGGACCGGTAGACGCGGACGACCCCCCTTTAAGTTTTTTCAAGGGAAAGCCCTACATTATGGGACATACTGCTGAATTTATCGCCCAGCACATGGATATCTCCAGAGAAGAGATGGATGAAGTTGCCTTAAGGAGTCAGAACAGTGCGGAAAGGGCAACAAACGACGGTTCCTTCAGAGATGAAATAGTACCCATGGAAATCCCGGTAAAAAAGAAAGACCCCATCGTGTTTGACAAAGACGAACATTTCAGGCCGGGTTTAACCATGGCACAGCTTGCCAAGCTTCCGCCGGCCTTTCTGCCCAAAATCGGCAAGGTGACTGCAGGAAATTCCAGCGGTATCAATGACGGATCTGCGGGCATGGTAATCATGTCTGCGGAAAAGGCGAAATCTCTGGGAATTCATCCGCTGGCCAGAATAAAGGCGGTGGGAAGGGGTGCGTGCCATCCTTCAGTTATGGGGCTTTCTCCTGTGCCTGCGGTAAAGGATCTTTTTACCAGGAGCCGTTTAAAAATGGAAGATTTTGAACTCATAGAGCTCAATGAGGCCTTTGCTGCTCAATACATCGGCTGCGAAAGGGATCTCAACCTAAACAGAGAGATCACCAATGTAAACGGGTCCGGAATCGGTCTGGGCCATCCTGTGGGTGCAACAGGCGCCAGGATTATGGTGACTCTAATACATGCCATGAAAAAAAGAGGTAAAACTCTCGGTCTTGCCACCCTTTGCGGCGGCGGGGGTGTATCGATGGCTTGTGCATTAGAGATTGTATAAAAGTATGGGTGATACATTCATAAGATCGAATTTTTAAACAATCCAAATTAACAAAAAGAGGTGTAAGATGATCGTAGGAATCTTAAAAGAAATCAAGGCTGAAGAAAACCGTGTCTCCATGACACCGGCAGGAGCGGAAGTGATAAAACAAAATGGGCATACGGTTTTGGTGGAAAAAACAGCAGGTATGGGAAGTGGTTATGAAGACAACGCATACCTCCAAATCGGAGCGGAGCTAATCGATACGCCGGAAGACATTTATAAGCGTGCCGATATGGTGATGCATGTTAAAGAACCCCTGCCTCCGGAGTATGATCTTATCAGAGAAAATCAGATCGTTTTTACCTATCTTCATCTGGCAGCAGCGGAAGAACTGACCCATGCGCTAATTAAGAGTAAAAGCGTCAATATTGCCTATGAAACCATACAGAAAGAAGACGGGTCCCTACCCCTGCTCACCCCCATGAGCGAAGTGGCCGGTCGTATGGCAATCCAGCAGGGAGCAAAGTACCTTGAAATGGCACATGGCGGGAGAGGCCTTCTCTTGGGCGGTGTTCCCGGAGTCAATCCAGGGACGGTATTGGTGATCGGCGGTGGAGTGGTCGGAACCAATGCCGCCAAGATGGCCTGCGGCATAGGTGCCAAGGTTTACATCCTCGACTTCAACCTTGACCGGTTGCGCTATCTTAGCGATATCATGCCGGCCAACTGTTTTCCTTTAATGTCAAGTCCGGCTACTATCCGAAAACTGGTTAAAGAATCCGACGTTGTGGTAGGTGCTGTCCTTATTCCAGGGGCAAAAGCGCCGAGACTGATCACCAAAGAAATGCTGAAAACCATGAAAAAGGGGGCTGTAGTCGTGGATGTGGCTATAGATCAGGGGGGATGCTTTGAAACATCAAAGGCAACCACGCACTCGGATCCGATCTATACGGTAGACGGCATTATTCACTATTGCGTTGCCAATATGCCGGGGGCGGTACCCAAAACATCCACCAATGCGCTGACAAATGCCACATTACCCTATGCCGTTGAAATAGCAAACAAGGGCTGGAAAAAAGCGATACAGGAAAATGCGGAGATCAAACCCGGCGTAAATGTTGCCATGGGTAAAGTGGTTTACCAAGGGGTTGCGGATGCATTTGGCCTTAAGTGTACTCCTGTTGATGATTTGTTATAGACGCTAGGCCATATCATATTGACATGTTGTTATTTCTTTCAGCCGGCATGTTGTTTCTATACTTCAACATTATGTCACCAGTGACGTGTTCCGGGTTGTAAGCTGTTCGTGGGGAATAATTCTTTTTAATACCACTAACACGAAATTCCCCACCGGCAACATGGACACAGCCATTGTCTTTGGAGGTATTTTTTTTTGGAATCTCCCATTGTTTGGGCAGAAGTTGATCTGAATGCCATCGATCATAATGTACGTGAGCTAAGGCGTATGACCAACCCTTCCGCTCGCCTGATGGTTGCCGTAAAAGCGAATGCATACGGACATGGCATTATTGAAGTGGCCAGGCAGGTACTGAAAAATGGGGCAGATGCGCTTGGGGTGGCAAGAGTTGGCGAGGGAATTCGGATTAGAGAGGCCGGCATAGATGCCCCTGTTCTGGTTTTTGGATACTCGCCGCCATCTGAAGCAGCCAGGTTATATGAGTTTGACCTGATCCAGACCGTCTATTCCTATGAAACAGCTCGGGCACTTTCCGACACGTCCTCTTCTCAGGATATTAGAAACAAGATTCATCTTAAAGTGGATACCGGCATGGGAAGACTAGGACTCCTGCCGGACAGCCGTCGCGCCGCTCCTGCTGACAGCGCGGTTGAAGAGGTTAAATCCATCGCTGGGCTTTCCGGTCTTAAACTGGAAGGAATATTTACTCACTTTGCCACCGCCGACTGGTCCGACAAGTCATATGCTGAACAACAGTTTCAGATTTTTGTAAAATTTTTAGACCAGCTTCACCAGGAAGGAATAAAATTCAGTGTAAGACATGCAGCCAACAGCGGTGCGATTATAGACATGCCGCAAACCCATCTTGACATGGTGAGGGCGGGCATCTCCATTTATGGTCTCTATCCGTCTGATGAGATAGATAAAAACCGAATAAAACTTCTGCCCGCCATGTCTTTAAAAGCAAAGATTATTCACCTGAAGAAAGTACCTGCCGGCTTTATGGTCAGCTACGGCATTACCCATGAAACCAAAAAACCGACCACCATTGCCACCATACCCATCGGTTATGGGGACGGATTCAGCCGTCTGATGTCATCTAACGGTCATATGCTTGTACACGGGCAAAGGGCCCCCATTATTGGCCGCGTGTGCATGGACCTTACCATGATTGATGTCGGACATATCCCGGAAGTTGAAATCGAAGATGAGGCGGTTGTTTTCGGCCGACAGGGGAACGCATTTATTTCAGCCGATGAGATTGCAAGTTTTACTGACACCATCAACTATGAGGTGGTCACCCGGATATCGAATCGTGTACCAAGGATGTATTTGAATCGTTAACCAGACAATGGATCGGGGAGTTTCTCATAAATGGCCTTTTTTGTAAACCATTTGAGCTTTAATGATTGTTAGTGGTTCGTCCGGAGAAGCGCCCATTTGCCCGTATCAGCCTTAACAAATAAGACCAGCACTCTGTACACGCCCCCTATCTTCTCAGTTAAATCCATACAGGCAGAGACGATCAACGCTGCCGTGGGGTTCTGTTCTATGGGGCTGGTTCAAATCGAATCTCAGCGAGATAGCTGCCGTACGCCAGTTTCTCGAAATGATTGTTAAGGCTGATACGGGCAAATGGGCGCTTCTCCGGACGAACTGAGTAGAGATTGAAATAGTCCCCGACCCCTCAACCAGTTAAGATGATATTTTTTTTATGATTGCAGAAAATCCTTCACTCTTATTGTGATATCTTCTGTCTGATCCGGTTCTTTCCACACAATCTCAGAATCTGCATTGAACCAGGTCATTTGGCGCTTCGCATATCTTCTTGTGTCTCTCTTCAGCGTCCTTAAAGCCTCGTCCCACGAAAGACGTCCTTTGAGAAAGTCTGCCATATGTCTGTAGCCGATGGACTGCATGGATTTGAGGTTTTCCGCATAGCCCCTGTTGAGAAGATCCTTGACCTCATCCACAAGCCCTTTTTCTATCATTGCATCGACTCTTTGGTTTATTCGATCATAAAGTGCCTTTCTTTCCGTTTTCAAGCCGATTTTAATCACCCGGTATCGTTTATCCGTAAAACCGTGATCTTGCTGGTGCTTTGAAATCGTTTTCCCGGTTGCTTCAACCATTTCAAGTGCCCTTACTATTCTGTATGTGTCATTGGGATGAATTCTATCCGACGCATCCGGATCGCATGCGGCCAACCTGTTATGGAGGAAGGCGGTTCCGAATATGGCAGCCTCTTGGTTTAATCTTTTGCGTATGTTCAGGTCCACAGTTCGGGCATCGAAAAGGCCATGGGTGAGAGCCTTTATATATAGCCCGGTACCTCCGACAACCAGCGGGGCAATACCACGGGTATGTAGTTCTGCTATCTTTTCATGGGCTCTGTGGGTGAATTTTGCCGCATCAAAATTTTCATCCGGATCAACGATATCTATTATATGATGACGAACCTGACTTTGTTCCTCCGGAGTTGGTTTAGCGGTACCGATATCCATATAATTGTAGATTTGCATTGAATCTGCGCTGACTATTTCACCGTTCACCTCCCGGGCAATTTTAATCGCAACAGATGTCTTACCGATTCCCGTGGGACCACATATAATAATCACTTCTGGTTTTATCTCGGTTGAATTCATTTTTTTGGTCTTTTCGTTTCCTGGTAATCTTTTTCACCTGCCTTTTCTCAACACAAAGGCGTTAAAAAGACAAAGAAAAAATAAAAGATCTCCATATTAAAAGAATTTTATTCGATGGACCCACCTAAATCAAAATGATAAATGGGGGATTGAAGAAAAGTTACAATTATGATTTCGGTTAATTAAAGCCCAATTGATCCATCGCAAAGCCGATGCTTATTCAAAAAAAATTCACTATAACTTTAAGTTTTATTGACAAGTTATAAATCGGCATATATTAGAATTCATTTTAATCTTAATTTCAAAACAGCCCAAAGTTTTCCAGCGAACCTCAGATCATGGTTCGAGAAAGCCTAAGGAATTCATAACCCCTTTTCCCGATCGGGTCAAAGACAAGATTTTTTCTTGGCTCATGCCTGTGCGAGATTGATGGTTTGGCTGATAAAATAATTATGTCATATTCATAAGATTAAAGTGAACCATTGGTGTTTGATCTAATTTAACAAAGGAAATTAATTAAGATGGCAAAAAAAGTAACAGGATCGGTAATGGTTGTAGGCGGAGGTATTGCCGGTATGCAGTCGGCACTTGATTTAGCCAATTCCGGGTATTATGTTCACCTGGTAGAAGAATCTCCGTCCATTGGCGGGGTAATGGCTCAGCTTGACAAGACATTTCCCACCAATGACTGTGCCATGTGAATTATCTCGCCAATACTGGTCGAGGTCGGCCGGCATTTAAACATCGAACTTCATACCTGTTCAAGTATAGAAAAGATCGAAGGTGAAAAGGGCAATTTTCAAATCACCCTTACCAAAGCACCGCGTTTTGTGGATTCGGATAAATGCACCGCTTGCGGTGATTGTACGGAAGTCTGTCCGGTGGAACTGTCCAGCGAATATGACGAGGGTTTGGGCGACAGAAAGGCTATTTATAAAAAATATGCCCAGGCCATTCCCGGTGGATTTGCCGTACAGAAGACGGATAAGGCTCCCTGCCGTTTGGCCTGCCCTGCGGGTTTGAATGTTCAGGGGTATGTCCAGATGGTGGGACAGGGGAAATATAAACAGGCGCTTGAAATTATAATGAATGACCTGCCGCTGCCGGGGGTACTTGGCAGAATTTGTCCCCATGGCTGCGAAGACGCCTGCCGCAGGTGTGAGGTGGATGAACCGGTTGCCATCCGCGACCTCAAACGATTGGCTGCGGATCAATTTGATCCTCGGGACATAGAAGTCAAATGCCTGCCGACCAGAAAAGAAAAGGTGGCCATTATTGGGTCCGGTCCTGCCGGGCTTTCCGCGGCCTATCAGCTGGCGCGAAAAGGAATTTTATCCACTATTTTTGAAGCATTGCCCGAAGCAGGGGGAATGCTTAGGGTCGGTATTCCTGCACACCGACTGCCGAGAGAAGTGCTGGATAAAGACATTGAAGTGGTGACCAATCTGGGTGTAGAACTCAAGACCAATACCCCCCTTGGTGCGGAACTGACGGTGGAAGATCTTTTCAGTCAGGGGTATGAGGCGGTGTACCTGGCCATCGGAGCTCACAAGGGAATCGAGCTTGGAGTGCCGGGTGAAAAGGCAGCCGGTGTTCGACAGGGAGTTGATTTTTTAAGAGAGGTCAACCTTTCCGGTAAAGCCGATGTGGGAGAAAGGGTCGGCATCATCGGAGGAGGTAACGTGGCCATTGATGTGGCCCGTTGCTCGGTTCGGCTGGGGGCAAAAGAGGTCAGTATTATTTATCGCCGGTCCCGTGCGGAGATGCCTGCCTGGGAGGAAGAGATTCTGGCCGCAGAAGACGAAGGGGTCAAGCTCACCTATCTTTCTGCCCCGCAGGAGGTGCTGGTCGAAGATGGCAAGGTGGTGGGTCTGCGATGTGTTCGCATGGAACTGACCGAGCCCGATTCATCAGGACGAAGGAAACCGGTTCCCATACCGGGAAGCGAATATGATATTAAGATTGACCAGCTCATACCGGCTATTGGCCAGAGGCCGGACCTTTCGGCCATAGAAGATATAACCGACTTGGAGTTTTCCAGGTGGGGAACGACCGAGGTGAACACCATCACCTATGCCACGGGCCGTAAGGGTGTTTTTGCCGGTGGGGACGTACAAACAGGTCCATGGGTGGCCATTGGAGCGATTGCAGCCGGCAAGGAGGCAGCGGAATCTATTGTCCGTTATATAGACGGCCGGGATATGGTTGCAGGCCGTGAGCCGATCACCAAAGATGACCCGGTTTATCGACCGATTCCAAAGGATGAACTACCTGCAGCCAGGGCAAAGATGCCTGAACTGGGGCTAAAACAGCGCAAAGGCAACTTTAAAGAGGTTGAGCTGGGATACACTGAGGCGGAGGGACAGGCTGAGGCAGGACGCTGTCTAAACTGCGGCTATTGCTGTGAGTGTTTTCAATGTGTGGAGGCATGCAAAGCCGAAGCGGTGACCATTGAGACCCATGCCGAAAAGGAAAAAAACGTATCCATCGATGTCGGCAGTGTGATATTGGCACCCGGATTCAAATCCTTTGATCCGTCAGATATTGATACCTATAACTACGCCAACTATCCCAATGTGATCACCTCCATCGAGTTTGAGCGGATTCTTTCCGCCACCGGACCCTTCCAGGGACATCTGGTCCGACCGTCTGACCGAAAGGAGCCTAAAAAGATCGCCTGGTTTCAATGCATCGGTTCCAGAGACTTAAACCGGTGTGACCATTCCTACTGTTCATCGGTTTGCTGTATGTATGCCATTAAAGAGGCGGTTATTGCCAAAGAGCATGCCGGCAACGGCCTGGACTGTGCCATATTTTTCATGGACATGCGTACCCCTGGTAAGGATTTTGAGAGATTTTATGAGTCAGCCAGAGACCAGCACGGTGTCCGCTTTATCAGAAGCCGTGTACATACCATAGATCCGGCCGGCGAAGATGACCTTACTGTTCGTTATCTGACTGAAAACGGAGAACTTCAATCCGAGAACTTCAGCCTGATCGTTTTATCAGTCGGCTTGCAGACTCCACCTGAACTGATTGAACTTTCAAACAAGCTGGGTATTGAACTGACTGATGGCAACTTTTGCAAGACAGATTCCTTTGAACCGGTGACGACCTCAAAGGAAGGAATTTATGTCTGCGGAGCCTTTCAGGGGCCTAAAGATATTCCTCAGGCCGTGGTTGATGCCAGTGCAGCTGCATCCGCTGCCGGTGAAATACTCAGTGATGCGCGAAATACCACCACCAAAACTGCCGAAATCATTCCCGAAACAGACATTACCGGCCAGCGGCCAAAAATCGGCGTTTTTGTCTGCAAATGTGGTATTAATATCGCCGGCGTGGTTGATGTGCCGGCGGTCACTGAATACGCAGCCTCACTTCCCTATGTGGAGTATGTGACCAATAACCTCTTTACCTGTTCCCAGGATACGCAGGATTCCATGGCCCAGATTATCAAGGAGAAAGGATTGAACCGGGTGGTGGTGGCCGCATGTACACCCAAAACCCATGAGCCACTGTTTCAGGAAACCCTTATTAATGCCGGTTTAAACAAGTACCTGTTTGAAATGTGCAACATACGTAATCAGGATTCATGGGTGCATAAAGATAATCCAGATCTTGCCACTGAAAAAGCAAAGGATCTTGTCCGCATGTCTATCTCCAAGGTTGCCCTTATGGAACCCCTTGAGGAGGCCGAACTTGCGGTAAATCAAACCGCCATGGTTTTAGGAGGCGGCATATCAGGAATGGCTTCAGCCAGAAGCCTCGCCAGACAAGGGTACGAAACCCATATCATTGAAAAAAGCTCAAGTCTTGGCGGACAGGCTTTAAACCTTTATCACACCTATGATGGTGGAGACATACAGGAAAAACTTGCAAAGCTGGTGGATGAAATCACAAAGGATAAAAAGATTCATGTTCATCTAAATACAACTATTACTGAAGTTGATGGCTTTGTCGGCAATTTTAAATCGACTCTTTCCAATAATGGTGATGGTGAGGTTTTAGAACACGGCATAGCGGTACTTGCCACCGGTGCCAAACAATTAGAGCCTGACGAGTACAGTTACGGGCAAGATCCCAGGATCTTATCAAGTCTTGAGCTTGACAGAAAATTTATCGAAAATGACCCTGTAATCGATTCACTGAATACAGCAGTATTTATTCAATGTGTGGGATC
Source organism: Thermodesulfobacteriota bacterium (assembly GCA_034189135.1). NCBI lineage: Bacteria > Pseudomonadati > Thermodesulfobacteriota > Thermodesulfobacteriota bacterium. The sequence goes on from JAXHVO010000094.1 coordinate 9,681, forward strand.
CAGAGAACCTGACAGACCATACTGCAGCCGGGTTTGTTGCACCCATTCCATTGAAAATGCCCTTGAACTTAAAAAGCGAAACCCGGACATGAGCATCTTTATCCTTTACCGGGATATAAGAACATACGGTGAGCGTGAATACCTGTATAAAGAGGCAAGGGAAAAAGGAATTATCTTTATCCGGTACTCCCTGGAAAACAAACCCAAGGTAAAGGTGGCTAAAGATTTTATTAAAGTTACCGTTTTGGATCATATTTTGGACCGGACAATAGAAATCAGCGCAGACATGGTAACACTGGCTTCGGCCATTATCCCCAACCGGGATGAAAAACTTGCTAATTTTTTCAAGGTACCGTTAAACGATGATGGATTTTTTATTGAAAGGCATGCCAAGCTAGGGCCTTCTGATTTTGCCACCGATGGTATCTTCCTGTGCGGCATGGCACATTATCCAAAACCCATTGATGAATCCATCGCCCAGGGTAGAGCGGCCGCATCCCGTGCAGTAACTCTTTTAGCCCAGGAAAAAGTATATACCAGTGGCATAGTGGCTAAAACGGAGCCGCCCATTTGTAGTTCTTGCGGTGTCTGTATTTCCATATGTCCATACTCAGCACCTTCTTTTACCGAAGAAGGCCCATTTTCCGGCAAAGCCGAGATCAATCCGATTTTATGCAAAGGCTGCGGACTTTGCGTGGCATCCTGCCGGTCAGGAGCCATTCATCTTAAAGGCTTTGATAACGACCAGATTTTTGCTCAGATATATGCAATGAATGAAGCGATATAACCGGTTACGGGTTACGTGTTGCGAGTTGTAAGTAAAAATGTAAAACATATTGCGTGCGGCTGCAAATTGGGTTTGCACAAACTTGGTTTGTAAGCGTTTTTCGTTTTGCCAGAGGTTTGCACTATTATTTCTGCCGGGTTGGCAGATATAATAATCTGTGTCTCTCTGTGTAAATCTGTGGATAAAAAAACAAATTATAATCGATGAAAGCTTAAAGGAGAAATTTAAATGTCCGATTGGGAACCTAAGATTGTCGCATTTTTATGCAACTGGTGCAGTTACGCTGCTGCAGATCTCGCCGGTGTGGGCAGAATGCAATATCCACCGAATATCAGGGTCATCCGCATTCCCTGTACGGGAAGCATGAATCCCAAGTTTGCCCTGGCTGCCCTGCGAGAAGGTGCGGACGGAGTCTGGGTATCCGGGTGACATCCCGGAGAATGCCATTACCTGGAAGGTAATTACTACGCGCGACGAAAATTTGCACTTTTTCAAAACCTTATGGAACATATGGGAGTTGAACCGGGCCGTATTCAGTTTTCATGGGTCTCTTCCGCTGAATCGACCAAATTTGTGCAGGTGGTAAACGAGGTCATCGAAGCGGTGAGGGTCCTTGGACCGAACAATCATTTTATAACCAAAGAGGCTAAGGCAGCTTAACATGTTAAATTATATTGATAAAATAAGGGAAATATCAAAAGGGCTCTTGGAAAACCAAACAGTCGATATAATCATCGGTTTTAAAAAAGGAACCATGCCGATGATGAATGAACCCTGTGTGATAAAAAGTCCGAAAGATGTGGACGAGCTCGTATGGGACAGCAACTGCGGAATCAATCTGGCAAACTACTTAACCGACAGAAAGGAAAAAATAGGTATTATTGCCAAAGGGTGTGACAGCCGAAATATCGTTACCCATATCATTGAGAACAAGATAAAAAGAGAGCAGCTTGTGATCATAGGTGTACCTTGCAGGGGAATGATTGACAAAAACAAAATAACCTCCATGTTTGAGGGGGAAATCAAACAGGTCACCGAGCAGAACGGAAATGTCATCGTAAAGGGTAGTGGCTTTGAAGAAAGCTTGAAAAAGAATGATGTGCTTCAACAAAACTGCTCGCTTTGTATTCATAGAAACCCGGTTATTTATGATGAACTTGTTGCAGATCTGGTTGAAGAACAAAAGGACTTGGATCGATACGAGGATGTGCGAAAAATAGAAGCTTTGTCTCCTAAAGAAAAATGGAATTATTTTAACGATCTTCTTTCAGCCTGTATCCGGTGCTATGCATGCCGAAATGCGTGCCCGCTATGCTACTGCCCCACCTGCTTCGTGGACGAGTCACGGCCTCAGTGGGTGGGCAAAAGCGACGATTCAATAGACACACGGACCTTTCATTTTTTAAGGGCATACCATTGTGCCGGCAGATGCACGGACTGTGGTGCCTGTGAACGTGCATGTCCGGTGGGGATAAACATGCGAATGTTCACCAGAAAGCTTGAAAAGGATTGTTTTGAGCAGTATGGATGGGAAGCGGGTATGTCTCTTGATGAACGACCGCCACTGGATACATTCAGACCTGAAGATCCCAATGATTTTATAAAATAGTAAACCAAATGAAAACCAAAACCAATGAATTGAAGGCAAAAGTATGAAAGTCATAAAAATTGACAAAAAAGATTGGACCGCTGGACTTGAAAAGTCAAAAAGTGCTTACCGTCTGATTGCTCCTGTTAAACAGAAGACTAAACCATTTGCCGAATTTAAAGAACTTGATAAAGGCCAGAAGCCGGATTTAACCACTTTAAACACGGTAATTTCACCTAAATCCATTGCGTTTCCCCAGTCTGAAGTTATGTTTGAATATAACACCGACGAAAAGAGTGAAGATTGTAACCTTTTGAAAAGGCCGGCGAAAGACTATTCTCCGTGTGCGGTCATTGGTATTCGACCTTATGATGCAGCAGCCTTTCTTCTGGTTCAAAAGAACTTTGACACACCGGATTATAGAGACCCTTATTGGTGTGACGCTTATGAAGCCTGTACATTTGTCGGCCTGGCAATAAACGATCCCGATCATTCAGACTTTAGTACCAGTACAAAATCAGGCCCCTTTGACGAAAGCGGTTTGGATGTGCTTTTGGTTGACATGACAGATCACTTCCTGGCAAAAGTGATTACGGAAAAAGGAGATGACTACCTAAAAGCAGCCGGTTGGACGGAAAAGGCGGATACTGATGCGGCGATCAAACAAATTAATGAAGTGAAAAATAAAGCGGAAGCTAAAATCTCATCAAAGATTGCCTTTGACCAGATTGAAAAAAAATCGATCATGGAGCTTTATGAAGCCGATTTTTGGGAGGATGTGGCCTTTGCCTGCATCAACTGCGGTACATGCACATATCTTTGTCCAACCTGCTGGTGTTTTGACATCCAGGATGAAAATCATGGCAAATCAGGAAAACGGTTTAAAAACTGGGACAGTTGCATGTATCCATTATTTACTCACCACAGCTCCGGACACAATCCAAGAGGTACCAAACTTGCGCGTGTCCGACAGCGATTTATGCATAAGCTAAAATATTTCTTGGACAAGTATGAAGACGGAATTATGTGTGTCGGCTGTGGTCGGTGTGTCCGTTTTTGCCCAGTAAATATTGATATTCGCAAAGTTTGTGAATTGATGAATTCCTGAAGAGCCGTTTTCAACTTTTTAGGAATATATCAAAATTAAGACCCAAAGAGACCTTTGGAAAACATAAGTTTGGCAAAGGTATAGATTAAAAAAACGGAGGGAAGCCTTGCAAAATCCATATTTACCCTATCCTGTTCGCATTGATGATATTAAGATCGCAACCGAGGATAAGAGTCTTAAAACCTTTAAGTTTATTTTTACAGACCCTGAAGACGAAAATAAATTTTCCTATAATGCCGGGCAATTTGCTGAACTTTCTGTTGCCGGAATGGGTGAAATACCCATAGGGATCGCATCCTCACCAGTGGAAAAGGGATTTGTCATGTTTACTGTGTTTAAAACCGGAAAGGTGACATCGTATCTCCATTCCATGAAAATTGGTGACATCATGGGCATACGCGGTCCACTGGGAAACTGGTATCCCTGGGATGCCTTGGCGGGAAAAAATGTGGTTATTATCGGCGGGGGCTTTGCATTTACAACGCTTCGCTCATCGATTGTTTACATGCTTCATCCTGATAACCGTAAGAAATTTAATGATATTCATGTGATATACGGTGCCCGAACTCCCGGCATGCTTCTTTACCAAGATGAACTTGCTGACTGGGAAGCACGAGACGACATTCACATGCATATTACTGTTGACGGGACCGATGATCCTAAATGGAAATATAATATCGGGTTTGTACCGACTATTACCGAACAAAAGGCACCCCAAGGTGATACAAATACATACGCTATCGTCTGCGGGCCTCCGATTATGATTAAATTTACTTTGCCTGTTCTGGAAAAACTTGGTTATGCACACGACCACATCATCATGTCACTGGAAAATCGGATGAAATGCGGTATTGGTATGTGTGGCAGATGTAATATTGGAAAAGAACTTGTATGCAAGGATGGTCCTGTTTTTACTCTGGACGAATTGAACCAAACGCCAGGGGAATATTAGATCAATTTTTTATGTTTTTAATATTGACAATGCAAAACCAGTATTATAAAAGGACAAGCTTAAACCTATAGGGAAGATTAAAGGCAGCGAGCCAAAAATAATGACTATATTAAAGGAGGACGATTAAATGCCAGAAGTTGAATTTGGAGGAAAAACATTTACTGTGGATGAAGACGGATTCATCGATTCTTACGAAAATTGGTGTGATGAATGGGTCCAATGGGTAAAACAAGAAGAAGGTATTGAAGAGCTGAATGAAGAACATGAAAAAGTGATTAAGGTTCTTCGTGAGTATTATGAGAAAAACGGAATTGCCCCCATGGTTCGGATCCTTTCCAAGGTGACCGGTTTCAAACTGAAACACATCTATGAACTTTTCCCGTCAGGACCGGGTAAGGGAGCATGTAAGATGGCCGGTCTTCCGAAACCGACTGGATGCGTTTAATTCAAAAGCAGTGATCAGGTTTATCAGTTTAAAAAAAGCCCTGCCCCAAAAGCAGGGCTTTTTTTGTTCGGGGGGAAAATGACTCTTTCAGTGAAATCAAAGATGAGGACACAATTTATTGATATTACATCTGAAATAAAGAAATCAGTCGGATCTTCCGGTGTTTCTCAAGGTTTGTTAATGTTGTATGTGCCGCATACCACTGCGGCAATTACCATCAATGAAAGTGCAGATCCTTCGGTCGCCTCGGATATTATGATGGTTTTAAATAAGGTTGTTCCCTGGAAAGCCGATTATGGCCACCTTGAAGGAAATTCACCGGCGCATATAAAATCGACCCTGGTGGGTGCTTCGGAAGTAATTGCCATTGAAAACGGTAGCCTTGTACTTGGCACATGGCAGGGCATATTTTTTTGTGAATTTGATGGTCCTCGAACCAGAAAAGTCCATATGCGGCTGCTCAAAGGGGAGTTTATTTAATGCCCCTGATAGATGATATCAACAGAGCCATACTTAACTCCATCCAGTCTGATTTCCCCCTGACGTCGCGTCCCTATCTGGCAATTGCCAAAGATCTCGGTCTTACGGAAGATGATGTTTTGCAGCGGTTGAATCGTTTAAAAAAAGAAGGCATTATTCGAAGAATAGGCGGTAATTTTGTTCCGGAAAAACTGGGTTTTATAAGCACCCTGTGTGCAGCCAGGGTTCCTGAAAACAAAATAGACTTATTTGCCGAAACTGTCAATCGATATCCCGGCGTGACTCACAATTATCAGCGCAATAATGAATTTAATATCTGGTTTACCTTTATTGCACCTTCCATGGATGAAATATACGATAACCTGGACAAAATACGGCTTGAAACCGGAATCAATGATATTATCAATCTGCCTGCAACGAAAGTGTTTAAAATTAAGGCGCAGTTTGACCTGTAATATCTATCTATAAAACAGATGTTTGATAGGTCAGTCGTGGGTCGTCCATTGCACGTTGCAAGAAAAAGGGGGGTCTCCTGTTGTTAAGTAAATTTACTTTTTACCGAAGTAAACGCTTTATAATCAACTGACTACATGCCACGGGCAACATATCAATACTAAAAAATGAAAAACATTCGTATTGCAGCGGTGATCTCCAATTCACCTGTAGGGCAAATCAGACAAAATCTTGTCGCTATGACCAGGCGGGTAAAGGAGGCCAAAAAGAAACGCGCCGCTATTATCTGTTTTCCAGAAATGAATATTACCGGTTACAGCACCCGAAAAAAAATAGTTGATTCAGCTCAATTTGTCCCGGGTTCCGTCACAAATGCGCTTGTAGACCTGGCGAAAAAAGAAAGTATGATTATCCTGGCAGGCCTTGCAGAAAAAGATAACCAGGGACGAATTTTTGCTTGTCATCTGGTGATAACCCCTCAGGGTATTTCAGGGGTTTACAGGAAATTGCACATTGCACCGCCGGAACGGAGAATTCTTTCGGTCGGAAAAAATATTCCGCTGTTTGAGGCCCTTGGTGTCAAATTTGGAATACAGCTTTGCTACGATTCCCATTTCCCCGAGCTTTCCACCCGAATGGCCTTAAAGGGTGCGGATATTATTTTTTTCCCTCACGCATCCCCGCGGGGAACACCCGAAGAAAAATTCAGTTCCTGGATGCGACACCTGACTGCCCGCGCTTATGATAACGGCCTGTTTGTGGTGGCGTGTAACCAGACCGGTGAAAATAACAAGGGGCTCAGTTTCCCGGGCATTGCTATGGCCATTGGTCCATCAGGAAATGTGATTGATAAAGATGTTAACGGAAGAGAAAATATGATGATCATTGACCTGAAAGGCGGTGATTTAGCAACAGTAAGAAACCATAAGATGAGATATTTTTTGCCGAACAGGAGATCCGATCTGTTTAATCTTCCGTAAGCGTTCATAGGCACCTTATCTGCGCGTGATCATGACAACCGGCATAGTAGATGATAACTGATCGCCATGATCACACACATCTGTAGAACCTGTGAACGCTTACAGGACTCGGATTGTGCAACCTTTTTACTTCAAATGGGTGTGAACCGGTACAATCTTCCTTCGTCAACCAATCTAAAAAGGAAATAGATATGACTAAAAAAGGGGCATTATCAGGAATAAAAGTTCTGGACCTGTCACGCCTTTTGCCGGGTCCATACTGTTCCATGATTCTGGCAGACCATGGTGCAAGGGTCATCGCCATAGAGGATAAACGGTTTATGGACGACGGGCTTTTTTTTGGCCAGATATACAGAAACAAGGAACATATGACTTTAAATCTAAAACCCGAAGAAGGGAAAGAAATATTATTTCGTCTGGCTAACGATGCAGACGTCATTCTTGAAGGTTTTCGACCAGGTGTGGTGCAAAGCCTCGGGGTTGACTATGACACCGTTTGTAAGGTGAATCCAAAAATAATCTACTGCTCTATTTCAGGGTACGGTCAGACCGGGCCATATCGTAAGCGGGCAGGCCACGATGTGAATTACCTGAGCGTATCCGGTGTTCTTGATCTTATCGGCCAGGCAAATCGCCCACCCCACATCCCCGGGATCCAGGTGGCGGATGTTGCAGGAGGGGGGATGAACGCAGCCATCGGAATCCTTATGGCCTTGTTTGCGCGGGAAAGAACCGGAAAGGGCCAGTATATCGATATATCAATGACTGACGGACTGGTTGGGTTTATGCCTACCGCCTTTTTTTTGAAACAGATGACAGGGCAATTTCCCCAACGGGGTGATTCAATGCTATCCCATAGATACGCCTGCTATAACACCTATGAGACCGCTGATGGAAGATATATTTCCGTGGGCAGCCTTGAACACCGTTTCTGGAAAAAACTTTGTGAGTTCCTTGAAGTGCCAGAATACATACCCCTTCAATATGATGAGAATCGACGTGAGGAGCTAATTGAATTTATGAAAACGACGTTTTTAAAAAGGACATTTGCCCAATGGAAGAAAGAATTGGCAGGCATTGATGCCTGCTGCGAACCGATTCAAAATTTTGCAGAAGTCTTGAAAGACCCCCTTTTCCGTGATCGGGAGATGATCGTTGAAGTTGCCGGCAAGGATGGGGAAAAAACGCCAACCATTGGCATTCCTGTCAAACTGAGCAAAACTCCCGGGTCAATCAATACCCCGCCGGTTGACTTTGGTGAAAACACAGAAGCGATACTCAAGGAACTTGGATACTCAACCAAACAAATTAATAAACTGGCTGACAATAAGATCATCTAATAACTCGCGCAAAAATCACTTTGGGTTTTCAGCTATAGAGACACCTGTATGCTATCTAAATTTCACCTATTTAATACTCTTGAACACATTGGTCGGCTGGGTGTTATGCGTATCGGGCAACGCAAAAGGGCATGTATTGACATACTGCTTATTATCAGCCTGGTCTTTGTTGATCTGTGGTTTTTAAAACCGTTTGGGTTTAAATTGACCAGTGCGCTGGTATATTTAGGATTAGTTGTTCTGATGGCGTGCATCTTTTTGCGCATCAGGAAATTACCGTATCTGTCACAGTTACCTCGTCAGACATTACCGCGCATTTCTGCTGTAGTGGCGATAGCAACAGTGATACAGGTGGCCCTTATTCTTATTTGCGCTTATATGGCCGGGGTGCTTGAAGCAGAGCTGACCTGGGCCTCGTTTGGTAAACCACCATCCAGGCTACCGTCGTGGGCAGTTGAAAAGGTAATTACCGTTACTGTACAGCAGGTTGGGTTGCAACTGGTTTTTTTTCCGCTATGTTTTGAGATATTAAACAGCAAATGGGCGTCTGCTTTGATCGGGTCAGGATTATTCGCACTTCTTCACGCACCAAACCCGCTTCTTATGATAGGTACCTTCATAGCTGGGCCGGTCTGGTTCTGGCTTTTTTTATACGGAGGTCGCCTGATTCCGATCGTGCTTTCACATATCATCCTGGCTTCTTTCCTGCGGTTTGCGATTGTAAGCCATGTGCATCTGGGTCTTGGGGTTGGTGCCCGGGCTTTGCCTAAACTCTGTGTTGTTTGGTGGTTAGACAATTACAATTTATGGCCCGCTATAAGCCGATACAGCTCAAAGGAATATTTTAACAATCAAGGAGGAACAAATGAGCGGTTTATTCATGGCTGTTATCGCGACATTCTTGGTCGAAATGAATCTGAAGCAGAAAAAAAACGGATATTTACCGAGATGCAATATCGAACCCGCAAAGAACTTGTGATTGGTTTTTTTACTCATCCCGAGTACATCCGGAAAAAAAACCTGTCTTTTCCCGGCTCGCAATGTTCCTGGTATATGAAGCCAAAATACAAAGTGAGGAAGTTGAAAAGACCCGACAAATCCCGATAGGTCGACCAAGCTATCTCAGGCATAATGCTTTCGATCAACAAGCTAAAAGAGTTACTATGGCCATGGGAAAATAAGCCTTGACAAAGTTTCGCATGTTTAATATTGTGCAAAAAGTTTAATGATATTATGTGGGCTTGGAAAAAGGAGAGTGTGGATGAAAAAGCGAAGTGATTTGATGACCAAAGGGCCGGAAAGGGCACCCCATCGCTCCTTGCTGAGAGCAGACGGTTTTTCGGACCGGGAGCTTAACAGGCCGATTATCGGAATTGCCAATTCGTTTAATGAAATTATACCCGGGCATATCCATCTGGACAAGCTGGTTGAATCTGTAAAGGCAGGGATCTATTCTGCCGGAGGAACACCCATGGTGTTTAATACCATAGGTGTTTGTGACGGTATTGCCATGAATCATGAGGGAATGAAATATTCGCTTGTCAGCCGTGAATTGATTGCGGATTCCGTGGAAATTATGGCAATGGCTCACCCTTTTGACGGCCTCGTGCTAATCGCCTCGTGCGATAAGATCATTCCGGGAATGCTCATCGCCGCTGCCAGATTAAATATTCCTTCCATTTTTGTTTCCGGAGGGCCCATGCTTGCCGGCAGAGTTTTAGGAAAAAATACGGGACTCGATAAGGTTTTTGAGGCGGTGGGACGCTTTGCCATAGGAAGTATTTCTGAAGATGAACTGCTTGAATATGAATGTAAAGCATGTCCGGGTTCCGGTTCCTGTTCAGGGATGTTTACAGCCAACACCATGAGTCATTTATCCGAGGCGCTGGGCATGTCACTTCCTTTTAACGGAAGTGTACCGTCTGTTTTTTCTGAAAGGGTTTTGCTGGCAAAACAAACCGGAGTCACAGCGGTGGAACTGGTAAATAAGGATATCAAACCGAAAGATATTATGACCAAAGAGGCTTTTTATAACGCCATTGCACTGGATATGGCGTTGGGAGGCTCAACCAACACCACCCTTCATATTCCTGCAATTGCTTATTATGCTGATGTGAACATCACCTTGAAGGATTTTGATCGTTTTACAGAGAAAATTCCCCATCTGACCACCCTGGCCCCTTCCGGACCACATCATGTAGAAGATCTGTTTTATGCTGGAGGAGTGCTGGCAATTTTAGCAGAACTTCGAAAAGCCAAGCTGATTAACGATCGGCAGATGACGGTTTATGGTAAATCCATCGGAGAAATGCTGGATGAAATTCGAGCCGGCATAAAAGATTCGTCAGTCATTCGTCCTGTGGAGAATCCTGTTCATGAAACCGGAGGCCTGGCTGTTTTAACAGGGAATTTGGCACCGGATGGAGCCATTGTCAAACAGGTGGCTGTGGCTGATGAAATGCTTCGGCATTCAGGCCCGGCACGTGTTTTCGACAATGAAGAAGACGCTGTATCTGCCATTATGAGAAAGCGAATACAAAAAGGAGAAGTCATTGTGATCCGTCATGAAGGCCCCCGGGGCGGTCCGGGAATGAGGGAAATGTTATCTGCCACGTCGGCGGTCGCAGGTATGGGGATGGATAGAAAGATAGCTCTAATTACCGACGGTCGATTTTCCGGTGCCACCCGAGGGGCTTCTATAGGACACATTTCTCCTGAAGCTGCCGCAAAGGGTCCGATTGCGATTGTCCGGGATGGAGATATTATCCATATTGACATTCCAGGTAAAAAGCTAAATATCCAGATTTCAGATGAAGAAATTCGCCACAGAACGGCCGAATTGTCTGAATTCGAACCAAAGATAAAAACCGGCTGTTTGGCCAGGTATGCTAAAATTGTATCCAGTGCGAATAAGGGAGCGGTTTTTCCTAAGTAGTTTCCTTTCATAAATGGCATCTTTCGGCCCAGAACCGCGTTCTCGCTTTTTTGCAATCCTCGACGTAGTTATACTACGCCTCCGGTTGCAAAAACGCTGCGGCCTTGTTCTGAACCAGATAAGCGCAGACTTCGAAATCTACCATTTCTGAAAGGATACTAAGCGAAATTTAAACCAATGGTTTTTATATAGTCTAAAATCAAAATTAATGGAGGCCGTATCATGAAAAAATTAATAATAATGATGGTGTTAGGTACGTTTATTTGTTTTACCACCACCGCAATGGCTGCAATGAAAATCAAGCTTGGTGTTGTAACCAAACCTGGTAGTGCCCAGAACATTGCGGCGGAAAAGTTCAAAGAGCTGATCGAACAGCGTTCAAAAGGCAAAATCAAAGTCCAGATCTTTCACTCTGCATCCCTGGGAAATGAAACTGAAATTCTCCAGCAGGTTCAGATGAACACGGTTCAGATGGCAATTATTACCGGTGGACCATTTGACACCTTTGATCCCGTTGCCAGGGTGATTAACTATCCATTTCTTTTTAAAGATAATGCACAGGCCGATGAAATTCTGGATGGGCCACTTGGGGCCGAAATATTGAAAAGTCTTGAAAGTTCAGGATTTAAAGGACTTTGTTTTTCGGAAAACGGCTTCAGGAACCTAACCAATAACAAACATGAAGTAAAAAGTCCGGCAGATATCAAAGGACTCAAAATCAGGGTCATGGCCTCGGCAATTCATAAAGCCATCTGGAAGGCGCTTGGGGCAAACCCGACCCCCATGCCATGGCCGATTTATACCGAACTGGAGCAGGGTGTAATCGATGGCCAGGAAAATCCTCTATGGGTAATGGAGGTGTATAAGTTCTATGAAATACAAAAATATATGACCTTATCCCGCCATGTCTATTCGTATCATATTGATGTTGCTTCTCTTAAATGGTGGCAAACTCTCGATTCAAAAACCCGGGATATGGTTCAAAAAGCAATGCATGAAGCAGCGGTATTTCAGCGAAAGCAAAACCGGGATAAAGATGCCGCACGGCTGAAGTTTTTAAAAGAAAAGGGAATGCAGGTCATTGAAAATCCGGATATAGCTGCATTTCGTGACAAGGTGGCCAATCTGAAGGATATGGATTTGTACGGCGATCCCAAAGTGAAGACCATGCTTATAAAAATGCTTGAGGCCACGAAGTAGCGAAAAAAAAGGCAGAAGGCACAAAGGCAGAAGGGAAGGACCGGATGCTAAGATCATTTATTTTTTCCTCCTTCTGCCTTTGTGCCTCTGTGCCTTCTGCCTTTCCCACTGCCTCTTTACTTTTATAACCAGATAGTATTATAAAACGACACTTTTTTCCTAAAGGCGAGGATTTTATGCACACCCTTGAACGATTAAGTCGCTCACTGAATCATTGGATCGAATATTTTCTTTTCGGTCTTGGCTTTACCATGGCCATCATTGTGGCTGTCCAGGTTTTTTTCCGGTATGTGTTGAATCAATCCTTATTCTGGTCCGAAGAACTTGCACGTTTTATTCTGGTATGGCTTACTTTTTTCGGGGCTTCGGTGGCATATTATCGGCAGGCCAATCCGGGGGTTGATTTCCTGTATGCGAAGATGTCTCCTTCAATCCGGAAAGCATCCACCGTATTGATTCATCTTGTTTCAATCGTTTTATTTTGCGTCATGATCTTTTACGGATGTCAATTTGCCTATTTTGTCCGGTTGCAGATATCACCGGCCCTTCAGCTGCCCAAATGGATGATATTTAGCATTATTCCAATGAGTGGTCTTGTTTTTCTTCTTCACGGCCTCACATTTTTGCTCAATGAGTTTAAAAGAGGCAGTCGTGACAACTGAAATCCTCATCCTCTCCCTGATTTTTCTTTTTGCAATTAACACGCCGATTGCAATTGCCATCGGCGTGGCTTCGATTCTGGCAATATTTGTCCAGGGAGACTTTACCATGATGATGGTGGTACAGCGAATGTTCAGTGGAACAGACTCCTTTCACCTTTTGGCTGTTCCTCTTTTTATGTTTACCGGGACTCTCATGGAAGCCGGTGGGATCAGCCGCAGGATCATCGATTTTGCCAATGCACTGGTGGGATGGCTTCCGGGAGGGTTGGCGGCAGTGACAATTGTTTCCGCGATGTTTTTCGCCGGTATATCCGGTTCCGCTGCTGCGGATGCCGCTGCTGTGGGTGCCATCCTGATTCCGGCAATGAAAAAATCAGGCTATGAATCCGATTTTGCTGCAGCGGTTCAGGCATCCGGAGGCTCCATTGGTGTAATCATACCCCCTTCAATCCCCATGATAATCTTTGGATTTTTAACCGGGGCTTCCATCGGCCAACTTTTTGCCGCCGGTATTTTTCCCGGTGTTCTTATCGGGCTGTCTCTCATCGGGGTCGCAACCTATCTTTCAGCGAAAAAAGGCTATGTATCCACAACCGGTTTTTCTCTAAACGAAGTCTGGCGCACATTTAAAAGATCATTTCTTGCCATGGGCGCGCCGATTATCATTCTCGGCGGTATCCTTTTTGGAATATTCACTGCCACAGAGTCGGCTGCCGTGGCCGTGGTCTACGCGCTTATTGTAGGTGTATTCGTGTATCGAAAGATCAAGATTAAGGATCTTGTTCATTTATTCAAAGACGGTTCAATTACATCTTCGATTGTTATGTTTATCATTGCCACAGCGTCTGTTTTCAGCTGGATTGCAGCCATCGAAGACATCCCTGCCCGGCTGGCAGGCACATTGCTTACTTTGACTGAAAACCCGATTGTTTTGTTGCTGCTGATTAACATGGTTCTTCTCATTGCCGGTACATTTGTAGAAACCACCGCCTCATTGATTCTACTTGTACCCATGATTACGTCGATGCTCCCTTCCCTTGGCATTGATATGATTCAACTTGGAGTCATTGTGGTGGCAAATCTTGCCATCGGAATGCTCACACCCCCAATGGGAATTTGCCTAATCGTGTCTTGTTCAATTTCAGGAGATAGCCTTTCAGCCATCAGTAAACGGATTTTACCATTTCTGGGAATTTTAGTGATTGATCTTCTAATCATTACCTTTTATTCACCCCTGACCATGTGGATGGCGAAGTTAATGACAAAATAGTAAAGGAGTAAAATTGTGAAAATTGTGGTCGTCGGTGCAGGAGCCATGGGGAGTCTTTTCGGAGCACTTCTGGCTGAGTCGGGTGAAAATGTCCGGCTATATGATATATGGGAAGAACATGTTAAAGCCGTTAATGAAAAAGGTCTTGGAATTGAACGTGACGGGAAAGTCCGCACGGTTAAGATAGATGCAACCACGGATAAAAAACAGATCGGAAAGGCAGACCTTGTTATTATTTTTGTCAAATCGACCCATACTGATGTGGCTGCCATGATAGCCTGCGAAATCCTGCAAAATAAGGGCTTTGTATTGACACTTCAGAATGGAATGGGTAATGCGGACATAATAGCCCAAGTGATTGATCCTGAGCGAATCATCGCAGGGACCACATCCCACGGGGCCACTATGCTTGGGCCGGGGAATATCCGTCATGCAGGAACCGGACAGACCTTAGTCGGTATATGGTCTGACAGCGAAAAAGCAGGTATTGGGAAAATCGTCGATGTATTCAACAAAGCAGGTATTGCCACCGAAACGGTGGATGATGTGCGAAAGGTGATTTGGGAAAAACTGCTGGTCAATGTGGGCATTAATGCGATTACCGCCTTAACCGGAATTAAAAACGGTATGATTCTTGACCTTACCGCTACCAAAGATCTATCCCGCGTTGCTGTGGAAGAAGCAATGGAAGTCGCTAGGTCACAGGGTGTCAAGGTGGCGGATAACACAGTTGAGCATGTTTTCCGGGTGGCCGAAGCTACCGGGGTCAACCGTTCATCCATGGGACAGGATGTTGATAATAAACGCCAAACCGAAATCAGTGTCATTAACGGAGCGGTAGTAAGGGAAGCTCAAAAACATGGTATTCATGTGCCGGTGAATCGAACCTTAACCGCCTTGATAGAAACGATGCAAGCACATTATGAATAGTTGTGGGTCATCAACAAAAGAGTTGTTAGGATCATAAGGGTACAAGGATTAAAGGGGTCATGGGTTCGAGGGAAACGATTAAGGATTATAAATTTGACAAAAGTCTTATCAATTATGTTTAGAAATTTATAAAATAACAAAAAGATTTCCAAATGAAGAAAATATGACCTGATTCCGCATTTAAGGGGAAGTTGGCCCGCCATAGTTAGACGGAAATGCACTCATAATATCGAACAAAGAAAAGCGCTTGACCCCTTGAAGCCCTGAATCCTTGAACCCTTTACATCAACCTATATAGAGAATAACCTCATTTATATCCTGTTAGCCATGTGTAAAATAAAATGAAAACAGAAAAACAATTTAAGGAGAATCACCTATGAGCGATAAAAAAGTAACCGTTCTTGATGTGAAACAGGCGAAGAAAGACGGGCGCAAGCTGGTTATGGTAACTGCATATGACTATCCTTTCGGGTTGATGGCGGATGAGGCCGGCGTCGATATCGTCCTGATTGGCGATTCCCTGGGTATGGTAGTCATGGGACTGGAAGGCACTGTTGAAGTGACTATGGACCACATGATTCATCATATCCGGGCAGTTGTTCGCGGTTGTAAGCGACCGCTGGTAGTGGGGGATATGCCGTTTATGAGCTATAACACTTCTATTCGAGATGCGATCATAAACGCCGGTCGCCTGATGAAAGAGGGCGGTTGCGATGTGGTTAAACTGGAGGGAGGGGTTGACTTTGCTTCGACTGTCGAAGCAATTGTAAAAGCCGGCATACCGGTTCAAGGACACATCGGCTTGACTCCTCAGACAGCCAGCGCTCTAGGAGGGTTTAAGATGCAGGGAAAAGACGCCAGGGCAGCCATGCGAATTATCGACGATGCCAAAGCACTGGAAGATGCCAGCGTATTTTCCATGATCTTGGAAGCTGTTCCCGCTCCACTGGGAAAACTGGTGGCAAAATCGGTCAGCGTGCCTGTCATCGGGATCGGCGCAGGTGTTGATGTGGATGGTCAGGTACTGGTCACCCATGATATGATCGGGTTATTTAACAAATTCGTGCCTAAATTCGTCAAGCAGTATACTAAAATAAGGCCGACTATTATCAATGCCATCAAAGCTTACAAAGATGAAGTTGTTGAAGCATCATTTCCCGGTCCTGAACATTCTTTCAAAATGTCTGATAACGCCTTGGAGCAACTTAAAAAATTGATGACGTCGTAAAAAGACTCATCTACTGCGTTGTAACGGTTTTTCAGGAACTCGACATACTACTTGTATAGTCTCGTCCCTGAAAAACCGTTACGCCTTGTATATGAGCCTTTTTACGACGCCATCCATCTCTTACTTTTTATGAATTCATCAACCTTTAGCATTTTATATTGACTTGTGCAGTTGCCACTATTAAATTATTTATTAGTCGTTCACAGCTTCAAACATGAATCTTGAAATTAGAAAGTAGAAATTCGGGAGGTCAAATTCCCAATTTCTACTTTCTAATTTCAAGTCGTAACCGCCTACAAGAAATAGCTATTCATGCCTTCTTCACCCAAGAGTGACGGTAATAATCCTATCGAAAACAAAATACTCCGAATTGTAGAACAAACAATTAAAGCTCACAGAATGTTTGAGACAAAGGATTCCGTCCTTGTCGGTGTTTCAGGTGGGCCCGATTCCGTGGCTCTTCTTCACCTTCTTCTTAAAATCGCTTCAGGACTTTCTCTCACCCTGGGTATTGCTCACCTAAATCATGGCATTCGCGGCATTGATTCAGACCGGGATGCCGAGTTTGTGAAATCCCTTGCCGGAAAGCTCGAATTGCCCTTTTATATTAAAAAAAAAGATGTCTTAAGCTATAAAAAAAATCACAAGCTTTCGCTGGAAGAGGCTGCCAGGAGGGTTCGATACGATTTTTTGTATCAAATTGCCGGAGAAAATAAGTACCATAAAATCGCTCTGGGTCACCATGCCAATGATAATGCGGAGCTGGTGCTTATGTATCTTTTCAGAGGCAGCGGGCCATCCGGTATTTCCGGCATACCACCGGTAAGGGATGATTTGCGTCAATATGGCAAAATAGTCCGTCCTTTATTAGGATTAACCAGGTATGAAATTATGGATTACCTGACTGCCAAAAAGCTGGAATATGTGACCGACATATCAAATGAAGATACAAAATTTCTTCGAAACAAGGTTCGCGGCGAATTAATCCCCTTATTAAAAGAATCATACAACCCCAGAATCATTGAAACGGTGAATCGCCTTTCATCGATTGTCAGATCTGATGAAGAATGGATTGAGGAGATGATTGCTCCTTTGTATGAAGATATTATTTTATATTCAAAAGAAAAAGAGATCGCCCTTTCAATCCCCAAAATGGTTCGAATCCATAAGGCTGCCCAGAGGCGAATCATACGCAGAGCGGTTGAAAGCATAAAAGGGGATTTAAGGCGCATTACCTTTTTCCATATTGCCTCTGTTATCAAACTTTTAGAAAGAGGTCCTGCTTTTGGAAGTCTCGATCTTCCAGATACCATCACGGTCACCAGAAAAGAGGACACCCTTTATATTTGGTCAGGTAAAAAAAGGCGTTCAAGAATTAACACCCACCCTGAAAATATGGAAAGACCTATTTTCGAGTACACCATTCATAAGCCAGGTCTAAAACCGGAATCTTTGTGTATTAAGGAAACAGGGTATCGTTTAAGCTTCCGTATCATCAGCGCCAGCAATATGGCAGACATCCAAAATGCTGGACAACAGGTGGCTTTTTTTGATATGCACAGTCTGACTTTTCCCTTGGTGGTGAGAAATGTTCGTCCGGATGATCGTTTTACCCCTTTGGGGATGACCGGCTCACAAAAGCTTAAAAAGTTTTTTATCAATAACAAAATTTCCAGAGGCAAGCGAGCCAACTGCCCTGTTCTTGTTAGCGCAGATAAAATTATCTGGGTAGTCGGCCACAGGCAGGGTAATTTGGGTAAAGTGACCCAATCCAGCGGAAACGTGCTTAAAGTTCAGCTTTCACTTGCCTAATTGACAATGATGATTACATTTATAGACTGGAAATTGTGATTGACGTCCCGCCAATGGCGGGAGAAAATAAGTAGACTGCGAAAAGTATCGCTTGGTAGTGATATTATGGCGGATACAGTCAAATAGGAGGGAACATCTTTTGAACCCGTTTTATAAAAATCTATCTTTATGGCTGGTCATCACACTGATGATGATTATGCTGTATAATCTTTTCAATCAACAGCACCTTTCAGAAACCAATATCAGTTACACCGAATTTCTTTCCATGGTGGAAAATGAACGTGTGGCAGAAGTGATTCTACAGGGACAGGAGCTCATCGTAACGGATAGCAACCGGAATCGTTTTAAGGTATTTGCCCCTCAGGATCCTGATCTGATTAAAATTCTCAGGGAAAAAGGCGTGACGATTCAAGCCAAACCCCCTGCAGAATCGCCATGGTATATGTCCGTTCTTGTGTCATGGTTTCCCATGATCGTACTCATCGGTGTATGGATATTTTTCATGCGGCAAATGCAGGCCGGAGGCGGCAAAGCCCTTTCTTTTGGGAAAAGCCGTGCCCGTTTGCTTTCAGACCAAATGGAGAAGGTGACATTCGAAGATGTGGCCGGAATAGATGAAGCAAAAGAAGAGTTGGGTGAAATTGTTGAATTTTTGAAAGAACCCAAGAAGTTCACGCGTCTTGGCGGACGGATTCCAAAAGGTGTGCTGCTGATGGGGCCTCCGGGAACCGGTAAAACCTTGTTGGCCCGTGCCATTGCAGGGGAAGCGGATGTTCCGTTTTTCAGTATCAGCGGCTCTGATTTCGTAGAAATGTTTGTCGGAGTGGGTGCCTCCCGTGTCAGGGATCTTTTTGTACAGGGTAAAAAAAATGCGCCCTGTATTATCTTTATTGATGAAATTGATGCGGTGGGAAGACATCGGGGTGCCGGGCTTGGCGGAGGCCATGACGAGAGAGAACAGACCTTAAACCAGCTTCTGGTTGAAATGGACGGATTTGAATCCAATGAAGGCGTTATCCTGATATCTGCGACAAACCGACCCGATGTGCTTGACCCTGCCCTTTTACGCCCGGGGCGATTTGACCGCCAGGTGGTTGTTTCCCTGCCGGATATAAAGGGCCGGGAACTCATCCTCAAAGTTCATATGAAAAAAACCCCCATTGCCCCTGATGTTGACCAGGTTGTTCTGGCAAAAGGAACCCCGGGTTTTTCAGGAGCCGACCTTGAAAATCTGGTCAATGAAGCCGCTCTTCTGGGTGCCAAAAGGAATAAGGAAAAGATTGACATGGCAGACTTTGAAGATGCCAAAGACAAAGTTTATATGGGCCTGGAACGAAAGTCGAAAGTCATCAAAGAAGAAGACAGGAAGGTGACGGCATACCACGAGGGTGGTCACGCACTGGTTGCCCGATTTTTGCCGGAAACAGATGCGGTTAATAAGATCACCATCATTCCCAGGGGTCGTGCGGCAGGCATTACCTGGTTTTTGCCCGAAGAAAGGGATTTTAAATATAAGGACCAGCTAGAAAGTGAACTGTCGGTTGCCTTTGGCGGGCGCGTGGCTGAAGAGATTGTATTTAAGCGTATCAGTACCGGAGCAGCCAACGATATCAAGCAGGCAACGGATCTTGCCCAAAGGATGATACGAAGCTGGGGAATGAGTGAAAAGCTGGGCCCACTTTCCTATGCAAAAAATGAGGAGCAAATTTTCCTGGGGCGAGAGATCGCTCAGCACAGGGATTACTCTGATGAAACAGCCCGAAAGATTGATGATGAGATCAACAGCCTGATCGAATCCACTTACCGCCATGCCAAAAAGGTTTTAGAAGAAAACCTGGATATCCTTCACAAACTGGCCGAACTTTTGCTTGAGAAAGAGACGGTTCAGGGAAAGGAGCTGGACGAACTTATTTTTTCCATGCGACCGGGAATACAGCTTCCTTCAAAAAGATCTGAAGACCAGGCTGAAAACCAAGACTCCGAACAACCTTCCATTTAAAGATATTTTAAGTTATGAACATATTCGACCTTTCCTGGAATTCCCACCATCTTGAAATCGGTAAACGAACGTTGATTATGGGAATTGTCAATGTGACGCCTGATTCTTTTTCTGATGGAGGGATTTTCTTCAACTGCGATGATGCGGTGGCCCATGGCGAAAAAATGGTTGAAGACGGTGCGGATATCATTGACATCGGGGGAGAATCGACACGCCCCTTTTCAGATTCCGTATCTGCCCAAGAGGAAATCAGGCGGGTTATTCCTGTCATTAAAGAACTTGCAAAACGTGTGTCGGTTCCCATTTCCATCGATACAACCAAAGCAACAGTAGCAAAAAGAGCTCTTGAAGCAGGGGCTTCCATGATTAATGATATCGGGGCACTTCGGCTCGACCCAGATATGGCTTCTGTTGTCTCGGAGCACGGGGTGCCGGTTATACTGATGCATATGCTGGGAACTCCGAAAACCATGCAGAACTTTCCTGAGTATGATGACCTTATTAAGGAAGTTAAATCATTTCTTGCCGATGCCATTAACAGGGCTGAAAAAAGTGAAATTCCAAAGACTAAAATAATCATCGATCCCGGAATCGGTTTTGGAAAAACAGTTGAACATAACCTTATTTTGTTAAAGAATTTGCACGAATTTTTATCTTTAGGCGTTCCTGTCTTAATTGGATCTTCAAGGAAAGCATTTATCAGAAAAATAATCAAAGATGAAACAGCTCAGGATATCAGCCCGGATTTGCCGGTGGTGGAAACAGGCACCCAGGCTAGCATTGCGGCGGCAATTTTTAATGGTGCTCACATCGTGAGGGTACACGATGTGGCAAATACCCGTGCAACAGTAAAAATAGCTGATGCCATCAAACATGTATAAAGGGATAGACGTACCTGTCTTCGTCTCTTCTCACGGCGTAACCCGAAGGCAAAGCCTGATCGGATACTTTTATCTTCTAATTTTAACGTTAGTCGACGCTTACGTTGATGCCGGACAAAAATACCAGGCCAGAGATTATTAATATTTTTCGCCAAAAAAAAATAAAGTGGCTCATTGTTTGCCTTGTCATCGGCGTAGGCGGCTATTTTTTACGGCCCTCTTCTTTTGATGAAACCGACCTATTACTTCCTGTGGGTGTTGATAAAATCCCTGCAGGATTGACCATAACCGGTTTTTCGCCAAAAAATATTGAAGTTCGAGTTCGTGGGCCCAAATCTGCAATTAAAAATATTGGTAAGCTGAAGCTGAGATATACAGCCGATTTATCCAATGTGTCCGGAGGAATTCATTCCATTCCGCTAAATCTTAAAAGTGTTGGCTTTCCCAAGAAATTTTCGGTTATAAACGTCAATCCAGCTTTCATTGAGGTGGTCGCAGATATTGAAATATACAAAAAAGTTCCTGTTGAAGTTTCCTATACCGGTGAACCTGCTGCGAACTTCTTTGTTTCTGATGCCTTGGCAGAACCATCTTCGTTAATCTTGCGTGGGCCTAAAAAGTTCCTTCACCCTCTAGAAAAGGTTTTAACCAAATCCGTTGATATCAACGGAGCTGTAAAATCCTTCAAAAAAGAAATCACCCTTGATCTTCCCGAAATGATTGATATCGTTTTCCCTAGCGGAGTACTTCATGCCGAAATATTTTTAAAAGAAAAATTTGCCATAAAAAAAATCAGCAACATTTCTGTAGAGGGAAAAAATACAAAATACCCATATAGTATTACACCTCTATCAATAAATATTGAAATAAAAGGGCCTGTAAATATACTCGAAAAACTTAAGGTTAAAAAAGAAATTAAGGTGTATGTTGATCTTAAAGGATTGAAACCGGGCATTTACGTCAGACGTGCGGCCATTACTCTGCCGGTAAAAACCACCCTGGCCGGTGTAGAGCCCGAAATATTTACAGTGAAAATTGGTCAATAATGGTAATTGTTCAGGTGGATAGGCAGAAGGCTGAAGACTGTTAGGAAAAAGAGGAAATATAACTCGTTCTGCAAGCATGTTTGGTGCAAAAAACAGCTGTTTCAGCCGAAATACGGCAATATGGCTCTTCTGCCCGCTTCAGTCTTCAGTCTAAACACCTTTAGCCTGACTACGTAAGTAGTCACCAATAATGAAGGGATACCAGCTATGCTTCTTGTTATAGACATTGGAAATACAAACACGGTAATCGGTGTTTACGATGGCAACCACCTGATAATGGATTGGAGAATTCGAACCGAAAGAAATACCACAGAAGATGAATTTAATCTCCTTATTACCGGTCTTTTTGCCGGCAGCGGGATTCGGCCAAAGGAAATCGACCGGACCATTATTTCCAGCGTTGTACCGCCCATGGTAACCATCCTGAATCATTTTTGCGTTAAATATTTGGGATATTCACCGCACTGGGTTGATGCTGCATCCTATACCGGCATGCCAATTCCTTACTACAATCCTGAAGATGTTGGAGCAGACAGGATTGTTAATGCAGTGGCCGCATTTGATAAATACCATTGTAGCTTAATTGTGATAGATTTTGGAACAGCCACAACCTTTGATGCTATTTCTGAAAAAGGAGAATATCTTGGCGGAGCCATAAGCCCTGGTATCATGATTGCTTCAGAAGCGCTGTTTAGGAAAGCATCCAAACTTCCCAGGGTTGAAATATTTGTTCCTCCTGAAAGTGTAATCGGAAAGGATACAGCCGGTAGTATAAAAGCTGGTATTATTTACGGATATGCAGGCCTGGTGGATGGGATGGTAAAACGAATGAAAGCGGAGATGGGAACAGACCCCCGAATAATTGCCACTGGAGGTCTGGCAGAACTCATCCATAAAGTCTCTGAGACAATCGAAGCAGTTGAACCGGCTTTGACTCTTGACGGGCTTAAAATTATCAGCAACCACCTTTGAAATTCAAGACCTCTTTATTCACATTTCCTTAAGATAGTCAGTTACCTTCATCACAACCATATTAAAAAATCAGATTATTGAGATTAATCAACCTTCAATTTTCATGTTTGCCGAAAGATAGCTGGATTAGCAAAAAAATGAAGCCAAAGAGCAAGGAAACTGGTTTTCTCGAAATCATTTTTATATGTAAAAAATTGGATGCCATTGGGTTCCATTATTGCTTTGTCTGTGGGAAATATGAAATATTTTACATACTTTTTAGGCAATTGTGAAATTATTTACATAATAATGAAGCTGGATTTGTGTAACACTTATCAACGATAAAAGGTATCATCTTAATAGGCATTAAGCTATAATAGCATAACTGATTAAAATTATAAATAAAATTTAAACGGGCAAATTAGTCAAAAAAATAATACCAGTGCTTGATCTAACTGGCATATCTCTTGCTGATATCTATTCCAAAAGTGTTTAATATTTTGAAATTTGATTTTTGCAAGAGGAGAGATTGCATGAAGAAAGTTTTAATTGTTTTGCTTGTTTCAATTTTAGCAATCGTTTTAATAAATTTTGTTTTCACCGGAAACGTTTTTTCATTACCTCCCCCCAATCTAATTAGCACTTTTTATAAAGATTCTAACGTCTCCATTCCCGAACCTGCCACAATGTTTCTGCTTGGCATAGGTCTGATTGGTATAGCTGGTTTCGGAAGAAAGAAACTATTTAAAAAGTAATAAAAACATTATTAAAATGCATAACAAAAAAGCCGTTCGGAGAAACACCCGAGCGGTTTTTATTTTTGTAAAGTTTTCCTGTCCTAGCTACCACGACGATCTGTGTTATTTCTTCTTTCCGGAATATGGAGAGAATATTGAAATTGCCTACGATTTCCGACTGCCCGCCGCCCAACGCCTCTTTTTTCCGCGATATGATATGTATAATCAAATTTACGGCGTTCTCTTGCTTTCCATCGATTGCTACTTCTTCTTTCCGGAATACAAAATGAATACCTGAACATTCGACACTCCCGGCTTGTTCTAATACTTCGGAATCCAGAGCTCTTTAATTTTGGCATTATAAAGTGATTTCTCATAACGATTATTAATAGATCAGGAAAATTAAAGGAAAAGCGCAAGATTTAGAATTTTGATGAACGCGTAAAAAGCCTTTAATCGCCGGATGACGTCGTAGAAAGGCTTATATACAAGGCGTAGTGGTTTTTCAGGGACGAGACTATACAAATAGTATGTCGAGTTTCTGAAAAAACGCTACAACGCAGTAGATGAGACTTTCTGCGCCGTCATCAGAATTTTGGAGGACGTTCGATATTAAGATCACTGATCTTATATAATAGCGTCTTATAACTTATTTTCAAAATTTTGGCGGCTTTGCTTCGATTCCAATCTGTCCTGCCCAAAACATAAGAGATCGCCTCTTTTTCAACCTTGTCAAGAGTCCTTTTCTTTATTTCTTTAAGGGAAAATGAGTCAAGATCAGGTGGAGAACCGACTGCAGAATTGAGTATATCAGAGACAATTGAATGCTCTTTTGAAGATGTCTCTGCAACTGCCAAATCGTCTGTGGCATAGCTGCTGTGTGTAAGTTCACTAACAATTTCTTCCCAATTGCCCATCACCAGAATTCGTTTCAGCACATTCTGAAGTTCTCTAACATTTCCAGGCCAATGGTATTTTTTCAGCTTTTCGATTAAGCTGTAATCGGGCTTTACCTCAGTATTTTTAAATCGAGGCGAGTATTTTCTTAAAAAATGATCTATCAGAACCGGGATATCTTCCGGTCTTTCGCGAAGAGGGGAAATATAGATTTTTATAATGTTCAGCCGAAAGTACAGGTCTTCCCTGAACTTTTCATTTTTAATGTCTTTCTCAAGTTCATGGTTGGTGGCGGCTAATATCCAAGTATCTGTTTTTAAATCTTTTTCAGAGCCCAAGCGGGAAAATTCCCCACTTTGAAGAACATGGAGAAGTTTTGCTTGAAGAGAAATGGACATATCGCCGATTTCATCCAATAGTAAAACTCCTCCATGAGCCATTTCGAATTTTCCGCGTCTTCTGCGTTCAGCTCCGGTAAAAGCTCCCTGTTCAAAACCGAAAAGTTCACTTTCAAGCAGCCCGTCCGGTAGTGCAGCGCAGTTGATTTTAACAAAGGGCTTTCCTTTCCTGGGTGACTTCTGGTAAAGGTTTTGTGCAACCACCTCTTTGCCGACACCACTTTCTCCGCAAATAATTATATTCAAACCTGTGTCGGCAACGTGATTTATAAGCTCTTTTGTTTTAACTAAATTAGCGCTTACACCGATTAAGGGAGAAATTTTTTGCAAATTGTTATTCATATATCAAGCCCTATTTTTTCTTGAAAGTAAATCAAGAACGAAACCTTCCAGTTCATCAAGCTGTAATGGCTTTGACAGTATCAGGTCGGCATTTGCTTCTGAAGCCAGTGATTCGGGATGTTCACCCCATCCTGTAATTGCGATGACCGGCGTATCGGGATTTTTTTTCTTTATAATAGAGATAACAGCAACCCCGCTGATATTGGGCATTACAAGATCAGTTATTACCAGATCAAACCCTTTTTTATCAGATTCGAACAGTTTAAGTCCGTCAAGGCCGTTAAGTGAAGAGACAACCTCATAATTTTTCTTACTGAAAAACGCATGAAGCATGGTTAGGGTTTCTTCGTTGTCGTCAATAATGAGCAATTTGTATGGTTTATCCATTTTTAGCCTCTTATTGGGTTATTGTTTGCAACCCCGGAGGAATAACTCCTTGGGATTCTACCCGATGGAATAAAAATAAATTCAATTGGACCCCGATATGGTAGATTTACGCTATAATATCGGCTGACAAGCCCGCTTTGCTTCCACAGACAGAGTATGCTATTTCCAATTACATTGAATTCTAGTCTTTCGTCATTTGCCTTATTAAAATGGCTATTGAATATGATAAACCGATAGGTTGCAGTTAAATTAGATTATAGAGCGTTTTGGGATGTATAATGTTCACATTTGGTGAATACCATGGTGGTATCAACCTCTGAATTCAGGTTTCAACAGGAAACCATGAGCATAGTAGTTAATGTGCTCTCTAAATTTTATAAAGTATTTACATGAAATTAGCAAGTATATTATTTGAAATGAGTTGGCATAACTTTACACAATATTAATGAAATAATATTCACATTATAGGAAAATATTTTCTCATTATTTTACTAATCAAATCAACAAATGACAAATCAATTTAATTTTAACAAAAAATTATCTATATTGAAAGCATTATTTTATCAATAAATAGCAACACTTTTCGAATAGTATTGATCATATTTGTTTAAAAATCGGGTTAATTGATAATATTCTGCATTTTGGCATAGGACTTGCTTTTGCAATTCGCACCTTAAGCTTGCCGTACTTTAAAAATTAAATGCCTTAGTAAATAATTTTAAAAGAAGATTACGTATCATGCTTTTTTTCACCGAAGAGTCTCAAAGTACGCAAAGAATCTTTTTTTATTGTTTTCCGCTGAGCCCCGCTATCTGAAGCTGGATAAAAGGGCGGAAAGCTATAAGGAATTCATCTCTATGAGAAAAAATTAGATATAAAAACATGTAGTTGTAACAATATAAATGCTGATTGATTTTTCTTTGCCGTCCTTCCTGTCCGCCGGTAATTTTGGTGGATCAACGGCAAAGAAATAAATTTCTTACTTTGCGAACTCAGCGTCTTGAGCGAAGCCCCGCTTAGCGCGGGACAAGCCGGGCGGTTAAAGAAACCTATATGGAATACGCTATGTTATGTATATAGCCATGGATAGGCTTACAGTCCATTGCAATAAGGGTTGAATGATGAAAAACTCTTTTTTCCCTATGAGCTGTTCATGCAACTGACTACAAACAACCGACAACAAACAAGTGTCAACAAGCAATTTATCCTCTTCTAATAAGATTAGAGAAAAAAATGTTAAACAAGTGCCCAACGATAGTCGGGAACAATCCGGAAATAGTTAAAATAAGAGAGATGATTCCGGAACTTAGCCGTTCCAGCGAAACGGTTCTTCTAAAAGGTGAAAAAGGGACGGGCAAAGAACTTATTGCAAAAGTTATACAGCACAAGTCCGCCAGAGCGAAAAATCCGTTTATAAAAGTAAACTGTTCTGCATTATCAAACCAAATGTCTGAAATTGAACTTCTCGGGAGAAATGTAAAGGCGATTAAAGATTTAAAGCAGCGTAAAAAGGGAATTTTTTCAGTTGCAGACACAGGAACTCTCTTTTTCAATGAGATTGGACAGTTGCCGCCTGCGTATCAGGCTGAACTTATGATTCTGAAAGAAAACCTTATGTCAAAAACCATGGCTAAAACAGAAGAAAAAGTTGACGTCCGAGTAATTGCCTCTACCAGTACTGATCTTGAGTCATTAGTTCGGAAAGGAGCTTTTCTGCAAAAACTTTATTACAGACTAAATGCGGTCAGCATAATAATACCGCCACTGAGATACAGGTTGGAGGATATACCATTTATAGCTGATTTTTTTACTGATAAATACTGTGCAGAATTAGGCAAAAAACATTTCAAGTTGTCGCAAAAAACAAAAAGTGAATTTTTCAATTATCATTGGCCGGGTAATATTTTGGAACTAGAGAACCTGGTAAAAGGTGCAGTGGCACTCGGTAATGAAGATCACTTAATTTTTCAACATAAATGGAAAGACAGGAAAAATGAATATACACATAATTTTAATGAGTTAACAGATATAAAAAAACATAAAAAGAGTTCAGGCGATTTACCCTTAAAGGATATTTGCAGGGAAATTATTGCGCAGGCAGAACAGAAACTTTTGAAACAGGCCCTTGAGAAGACAAACTGGAACAGAAAAAAGGCAGCAATGATGCTGCATATCAGTTACAAGTCACTGTTGAACAAAATAAAGGCATACAATCTTACCTAAAAAGGACTATAAGAAAATGCGAAATCCCACAGAAACAATTAAACCTAAAGAGATCATCGAGATAGTTTTAAGACGCCGCTGGTACATTATCATACCGTTTTGCTTATTAATGATTGCAGGGATATGTGCCGTATTTGTTCTGCCTAAGATTTACACTTCAAGCACCTTAATTCTAATACAATCTCAGAAAGTGCCTGAAGAATTTGTCCGGTCTCTTGTTTCTGCTGATCTTGATTCCAGAATAAATACCATATCCCAGCAAATAAAAAGTCGTACAAATCTTGAAAAGATAATAAAAGAATTCAACCTGTTTCCCAAGCCGGAACATGACCAGATTTTTATAGAAGACAAAGTTGAGGCGATCCGTGACCGAATTTCAATTGATCTTATAAGAGAACGCCGCAGGACTTCTGCGGATGCTTTTTCGATTTCCTTCAAAGGAAGGGACCCCGAAGCGGTTAAAAATGTAACCAACGCTCTTGCCAATTATTTTATACAGGAAAATCTTAAATTCAGGCAGGACCGGGTAATGGGGACCAATGTCTTTCTTCAGAATCAGCTGAGTACTATGAGAAACAGACTTGAGGAACTTGAAAAAACAATAAAGAATTACCGCGAACGAAACATGGGGAGTCTTCCTGAACAGCTTGAAACCAATTTAAGGATACTTGACAGGTTACAGGCGCAGCTCGGTGAGAAGCAAGAAAGTCTTAGGGATGCAAAGAACAGACTTGCTATGTTGGAAAACCAGATACCAAGTATAACTGAAACCCAGACTTCAGAACATACAGTTCAACCGGGAATCGGAGATTCTTCAGATCCCGAACAAATAAAAGAACAGCTTACCAGTCTTAAATTAAGATATACTGATAAGCATCCTGATGTTATAAGGCTTACAAAGACTCTGGCAGACCTTGAGGCAGCCGGAAAAAACGGCGCAGAATCGCCCACAGGATTGTCGCGCCTCAGTGCTTCTGACAGAAGACAGTACGAAGAGATAAAAAGGGAAATAAAGACCCTGGAAGAGGATATTTTAGAAACTACTAACCAAATACAGGCTATTGAAAAACGGGTTGAGAATACTCCGAAAATGGAACAGGAGCTTTTATCTTTAAAAAGGGATTATGATAATATAAACGAAACATACAATTCTTTATTAGCCCGTAAGCTCGAAGCCGAGATGTCGGTTAACATGGAAAGCAAGCAAAAAGGTGAACAGTTCCGAATAATAGACCCCGCCAGGAAAGCGGAAAGACCGAGCGAACCTGATCTGAAAAAATTGTTTATTCTTTTTATCGCAGCCGGTTTAGGTATAGGTGGTGGCCTGGTTTTTCTGCTGGAGTATCTCGATTCTTCATTCAAAACCCCGGATGATATTGAATCGCACCTTGACCTTCCCGTTCTTGCAACTGTTCCAGCAATACTTCATCCCAGAGATGTAAGAATGAAAAGACTCAATCAGGTACTAAGTATTTTTTTTATTATTGTAACCATTGCATTGCTGGCCGGATTTACTTTTGTTTCACTATCAGGCTTTGACCTGGAGAGCCTTAAAAACATTACATAATCAGCTGAAAATATTTGTAGCATTTACATTTAATTACAGAGCTAAACCCCCAGCTAAGCTGGGGAGAATGGCAAAAGCTATGCTGAGTATTTAAAAAATGCTCCTTTTGGATTAAAGGTAACAGCGCTGATTCTGTGACCAAAATCCAA
>JAXHVO010000095.1 GCA_034189135.1 Thermodesulfobacteriota bacterium
GAGAATAGTGCATTCATACGTGTAGCGAAGCCATAACCTGAGGAACCGTATGCGTTAATTGCGCTCGTACGGGTCTGTGGGGGCTCTGGGAGGGTAACCTCCCAGTTCTACCCGGAAACGTACAACATCGAATTTTGAATAAGGTATTCTGCCGATTTAAACCGATGGAGCGAAGCGATTTCATTATTCGATATTCAGTGTTCAACGTTCGATGTTGGACGTTCATTTTTTCTTTTAATTCATAGTTCAGTATTTAATAGAATGTGTTGCATTCAGACTTACGCCGGATCATGATCTCCCAATTTTCGCTCTGAGCTGCCCGCATGCCGCACATATGTCCCGCCCCTTGCTGTGGCGAATGATGGCCGTATAGCCGTTTTGGTGCAGAATCTCAAGAAATCGGTTTAAAACCGATTCTTCCGGCCGTCTGAAAACGCTTCCTTCATACTCATTAAAAGGAATCAGGTTTATTTTGGCCCTGATCGGCCGGAGCAGTTTAACCAACCGATAGGCATCTTCAGAGGAATCGTTTATTCCTTTTAACAGAATATATTCAAAGGTAATTCTTCTGCGGGGTTTTAAATGATACCTGCGGCAGGCATCCAGCAACTTTTCAATGGGATATTTTTTATTTATCGGCATGAGCCGGCTGCGCGTGTCATTGTCGGTGGCATTTAAGGATACAGCCAGATTAACCTCTGTTTCTTTGCCAAGATCCGAAAGCTTTTGAACCAGACCCGCTGTTGAGATCGTTACCTTGCGACTGGAAAACCCAAGGCCAAAGCTGTTGTTTAAAATGATGTCAACGGCATCAACCACGTTTTTATAATTTGCCAGAGGTTCACCCATTCCCATGAAAACAATGTTGGTTACCGGTTTTGGGCCCGCATGATTTTTTTTCACATCACGTATCTGGCTAACAATTTCACCTTTGGTAAGATTACGCGTAAATCCGTCTTTGGCGGTAAGACAGAAGCGGCACCCCTGGGCACAGCCTACCTGGCTGGATATGCAGAGCGTATAGTGATCTTTTTCAGGGATAAGGACGCTTTCAATATGATTTCCGTCTTGAAGCCTGAAAAGATATTTTCTGGAACCATCCTGCGATATTTTGGTGGTTACTTTTTCCAGGCGCTTGATGGAAAAATGGTCGGACAGGAGTTTTCTAACCTCTTTGCTTAAATCGGTCATGAGGTCAAATGAATCCGCCTGCTTAAGATAGATCCACTTTAAAATCTGTACCGATCGGTAAGGCTCAATTCCATTATTCTTAAGCCATGACGCCAGGTGCTTAGCTGACAGTTCTTTAATATCTGTGTTGTCTTTGTCGGCGAATAACATTGGGTTTAATTTTTCTTGACATAAAAAATATGAAATATTAATCTATTAGATTTTAATAATCAATAGGTATTCACGCTTTTGGCCTGCCAAAAGCGTTTGCCGCAATCAAAACAAGACACAGATAAAAATACCAATGTTTGAAAATTTAAGTGATAAACTTGCCCTGGTATTTAAAAAGCTCAAAGGGCATGGGAAATTAAGTGAGAAAAATATTGAGGAGGGTTTAAAAGAAGTACGTATGGCCCTGCTTGAAGCCGATGTCCACTATCGAGTGGTTAAAAAGTTTATTGCTGATATAAAGGAACGCGCTCTGGGCCAGGAGGTCATGTCAAGCCTGACGCCGGGCCAGCAGGTCATTAAAATTGTTAATGATGAATTAACCCGACTGATGGGCTCGAGCCATGAAGCATTAAACCTTTCAGGCCCAAAACCGGTTTCCATCATGTTGGTTGGTTTGCAGGGATCAGGCAAGACCACCACCTGCGGGAAAATTGCTGTTTTTTTAAGAGGGAAGGGGCGGCAGCCTTACCTGGTTCCGGCAGATGTTTATCGTCCTGCTGCCATTGATCAACTCCAAAAGCTGGGGGAACAGGTAAATGTTTCCGTATTCCCTTCGACCATGGAAATGGACCCGGTGACCATATGCAAAGATGCCCGAACGGCAGCTCAAAAAGAAGGATGTGATACGCTGATTCTTGATACCGCTGGCCGTTTGCATATTGATGAAGAGTTGATGGCAGAGCTGGTAAATATTAAGGGTGTTCTCAAACCGTCTGACATACTGCTGGTGGCGGATGCCATGACAGGTCAGGATGCGGTAAATATCTCAAAATCATTTGATGACGCTCTGGGTATCGGCGGTGTCGTCCTGACTAAAATGGATGGTGATGCTCGGGGCGGAGCAGCCCTTTCCATCAAGTCCATTACCCATAAACCGATCAAATTTGTCGGTGTCGGTGAAAAATTAAGCGATCTGGAGCCTTTTCATCCGGACAGAATGTCTTCCAGTATTCTGGGGATGGGAGATGTCCTCACCTTTATTGAAAAAGCCCAGTCGATGGTTGATGAAAAAAATGCGGCTGAAATTGAAAAAAAGTTAAGAAAAAGCCAATTTACCTTGGAGGATTTTCGCGACCAGATGGTTCAGATTCGAAAAATGGGCTCCGTATCAGATTTGCTGAAGATGATTCCCGGGGTGGGAAACAGCAAGCACATGAAAAACCTTAAGGTGGATGATAGAGAACTCGTCAAGGTTGAAGCCATGATTAATTCCATGACGACCCAGGAACGACATAAACATACCATTATAAATGGCAGTCGCAGAAAAAGAATTGCCAAAGGAAGCGGAACCCGTGTTCAAGATGTAAACAGACTTTTGAAAAATTACACCCAGGTAATGAAAATGATGAAAAAATTTAACAAAGGCGGTATGCGGTCAATGGGCCGTGGAATGCTGCCTTTTTAAAGGAGAGACCAAAATGTCAGTAAAAATCAGATTGGCCAGACATGGAGCAAAAAAAAGACCGTTTTACCGAATAGTTGTTGCTGATAATGAAAGCCCAAGGGATGGCAGGTATTTAGAAAGCGTGGGCACCTATAACCCTCTGGTGGAACCGGTAGAAGTTTCTGTTAAAAAGGAACGGATCAAATACTGGATGGGTCAGGGTGCCATTCCTTCAGATACCGTAAAAAGTCTTTTGAAAAAAGAAGGGTTTTTTGCTATGAATAAATAGCACTTAATAGACCTTTGAAAGATGTTTTGCTAAAGCGGGATTTCAGTTTAAGGATTCGCACAGGTAGACCTGGACTTTTACGGTTTTATAAAATGGTCATGTCAACGAGCCTGAATACTCAACCGCTAACACGCTAACAAAGGAGAGGGAGCTATGAAAGATCTGATTGGTTACATCGCTAAAGCACTGGTTGACCACCCTGAAGACGTCACGGTTTCCGAGGTTGAGGGCAATCAAACCTCGGTACTTGAGCTTAAAGTTGCCAAAGAGGATCTTGGCAAGGTTATCGGTAAGCAGGGAAGAACTGCGCGGGCAATGAGGACTATTTTAAGCGCAGCTTCCGCCAAGATAAAAAAGCGCACGGTTCTCGAGATTATAGAATAATAACGTGGTGAAGGAAAGCTTTCTTCTCATTGGCAAAATCACGGGGGCTCATGGTATCAAGGGAACCAGTAAGGTCTACGTATATTCTGAATCGTTATCTGCTTTTGAATCTGATAGACTTATCCTTTTAAAAAACC
The DNA here is from genome assembly GCA_034189135.1 of Thermodesulfobacteriota bacterium. Lineage (NCBI taxonomy): Bacteria > Pseudomonadati > Thermodesulfobacteriota > Thermodesulfobacteriota bacterium. The sequence goes on from JAXHVO010000095.1 coordinate 3,596, forward strand.
CCGAAGGGCTGGAAAAAACATATGAGATAAATTGGGTGAAGCCTCATGCGCGGGGCTTTTTATTATCTTTGAAGGGGGTAAGCTGCCGTGAAGAGGCCAAAACACTTATTGGGTCCGAGCTTTTTATCAATAAAGAAAAGCTCCCCGAACTGGAAGACGGTACCTACTACTGGTTCGATATCATCGGTTTGGCGGTATATACCATTGAAGATCAATATTTGGGCCGCGTTGAATCAATCATTCCCACCGGGAGCAACGATGTGTATGTGGTAAAGGATACCGCCGGTTGCCGTGAAGTGATGGTTCCCGCACTCGAATCCGTGGTGAAGAAAATCGATTTCAACTTAAAAATAATGCAGGTCGATCTGCCGGAAGGTTTATGACTCAACATAATGAATTTTATCGCCCTGACCATCTTCCCTGAGATGTTTCGTCTGTTTTCAGACCATGGGATTATAAGAAAAGCGATAGAAGAGAAAAAGATCCGGGTGTCAGCCATAAATATCAGAGATTTTGCGCTGGATAAACACCATGTGACAGATGACAGACCATACGGCGGCGGGTGCGGTATGCTCATGAAACCGGAGCCGGTTGCAGGTGCCATACGGGCTGCAAAAAAAGAAGTGCCATCGGCAAAAACCATCCTGCTTACGCCGGCCGGGCGTGTTTTTGATCACCAATTGGCCAATGAATTCAAATGTTACAGCGGGCTTATCCTGGTTTGCGGGCGCTACGAGGGTATGGATGAGCGGATCTGCCAAGAGTTCATCGATCACGAAGTTTCTTTGGGGGATTATGTGCTGACCGGTGGCGAACTTGCTGCCATGGTCCTCATTGATGCAGTGACCCGACTGATCCCAGGAATCCTCGGTGGCAGCGATTCGGCGGCGAAGGATTCATTTTCAGGCGGTCTTCTGGAGCATGCACAATACACCAGACCGCGCAATTTTGAAGGAGAAGAGGTTCCGGAAGTCCTGTTGTCCGGACACCACCGAGAGATAGAGAAGTGGCGTATGGAAACATCACTTATCCGGACCTTTTTGAAGAGAAAGGACTTGCTACAAAAAAGGCCTTTGGATAATGGGGAAATAGAAATTCTGCAAAAATGGTGTCAAGATATTGAAAAAATAATCAATTTAAACCAGGGAGGACATGAAAAACCAAAAAGTTAAAAAAAGTTTTAACTTGGAATACTGTGGTGAACGATTCTAAAAATTCAAATTTACCAAATCTTTATGTGGCCCTGCTTCACTATCCGGTGGTTAATAAAAACGGCGATGTCATTGCGTCTGCGGTTACAAATCTGGATTTGCATGATATTGCCAGGGCGGCAAAAACATACGGAATAAAATCATTTTATGTGGTGACACCCCTTGCAGACCAGAAAGCACTGGTGGAAAAAATTGTATCTCACTGGACCGAAGGCTTGGGTGCCAGGTATAATCCAACCAGGCGGGAAGCCTTGAAACTGATCCGTACAGAGGAGACTTTAGAAAAAGTTTATGACGATATTCGTAACAGCTGCAGTGTTTCACCCAAGACCGTTGTCACCAGTGCCAAAAACCGTTTTAAAAGTATAAGTTATGGTGAGCTTCGGGGCTTGTTAAAAAACGGTAAGCCATATCTCCTATTGATGGGCACAGCATGGGGGCTTTCGGACGGCTTTATTGCTGGCGTGGATTATGTGCTTGCGCCTATTAAGGGAACTGCGGACTACAATCACCTCTCGGTGAGGTCCGCTACGGCTGTTATTCTGGACAGATTATTGGCAAATGAAACATAATAACTTAAATTTTACGCTTTCGGCGGATTTTATTAAGGGAATTTTTTAATATGGAAAAAATTAAACAGTTAGAAAGAGAAATGATGCGTCTCGATCTTCCGGATTTTAAAGCGGGAGATACGGTTAAGGTTCACGTTAAAATAAGAGAAGGTGAGAAAGAACGGATTCAGATATTTCAAGGCGTGGTGATAAGTAAGCGAAAAGGAACCACAAACGCCACATTTACCGTGCGAAAAGTATCTTACGGCGTCGGGGTTGAGCGCATCTTCCAGCTCCATTCTCCCATTATAGACAAAATTGAAGTGGTTGCCAGAGGCCGTGTACGGCGCGCAAAAATCTATTATTTGCGTAAACTGCGGGGTAAGGCTGCAAGGATAAAAGAGCGGCGGCTGGACCAGTAGCCATTGCAATAATCATAAGTGTTCACCGGGTGAAGATTGTCCCGCCTTTTGGTTCCGAACAGGCCGAACAGTTGGCGATAGTTAAAGTGTGGTCTTTCAATTTTGTATGTGGTGGCATGGGGGACCACCCCTTGGCTTTTTAATCAGCAGTCAGGGCTGATTTCATGGAATCGGATGTGAAGTCTTTTGAAGAGAAAGCTTTGGAAAAAGGCTATCGGGCAGTTGCAGGCGTAGATGAAGCCGGCAGAGGTCCTCTGGCTGGCCCTGTCGTTTCTGCGGCCGTTGTTCTTCCGGTTATCTTTCCGGTTTCAGGGGTGACCGATTCCAAGAAAGTGGCAGCGAAAAAACGTGAAGCGCTTTATGAGAAGATTTACCGGCATGCGGTTTCCATCGGCATTGGGATTGTTGACCCGGTGGAAATAGATCGCATAAACATTCTAAAAGCCTCTCTCCTCTCCATGTCCATATCGGTAAAAAACCTGAGCCCCCAGCCTGACTGGCTCCTCATAGACGGCACATTTCAGATTCCGGCAGACATGCCGCAGGAAGCGATACCCAAAGGTGATGCATTGAGCATTTCAATTGCGGCCGCATCTATCGTTGCCAAAGTGACGCGAGATCGATTGATGGTAAGATATCATGAGGATTATCCGCAGTTTGGATTTGCCAAGCATAAGGGATATCCAACCACGGCTCACAAAGAAGCCATCCGAAAATATGGCTTGTGCCCCATTCACCGCCAGACCTTTCGTGGAGTTAAAGAATATTTATGATCCAATAAACGCAGTAAACACGGAAACTATATATGCCAAATCGCCGGCAACAATTTGGGAAAAAAAGTGAATCGCTTGCGGTGAGCTATCTTAAAAAGCAGGGATATAAAATCATAGAGCAAAATTTTCGTACCAAGCTGGGAGAGATCGATATTATTGCCAAAGAAAAAGGCGCCATCGCCTTTATTGAGGTTAAATCCAGAAAATCGAATAAGTTCGGAAATCCCAAATGGGCAATCACCCCACAAAAACAAAGAAAGATATCCATGGTGGCTCTCCAGTACCTGAAAACAACCATGCAAAGTCATGCCAAAGCCCGGTTCGATGTGGTATCCATTGTATCTTCTCATGAACACCCGAGTATTGAAATAATAAAAAATGCCTTTGAACTCGCCTACGGATGATTACCCGGACAAAAAAAAGGGAGGGAAGCTTTTTATTGTCGCCACTCCCATTGGTAATAAAGATGATATTACCGTAAGAGCGATTAATGTTCTTGGAGAAGTGGACCTGATTGCTGCCGAAGACACCCGGGAAACAGGTAAACTGCTGGCTGATCATAACATCAAGAACAAGCTTCTTTCCTACCACGAACACAATGCAACCAGGCGAACACCCGCACTGATTGGTAAACTGGAAAAAGGTCTATCCATTGCTCTGTTATCGGATGCCGGAACGCCATCCGTGTCTGACCCGGGTTACCGGTTGATAAAGGAGGCCGTTGCAAAAAACATTCGGGTCATCCCGATACCGGGCGTATCAGCCGCTACTGCTGCTCTGAGTGCTTCAGGTCTGGCCACCGATTCTTTTATTTTCATCGGGTTTGCGGCCAAAAAAAAACAAAAACGACAAAAACAGCTTCAGGAACTTGCCGATGAAAATAGAACCATGGTATTTTATGAATCCCCCCGCAGGGTTATATCCTTTTTGGATGAAATCATTGAAACAATGGGGGACCGCTATGCGGTTTTGGCACGTGAAATGACCAAACGCTACGAAGAATTTATTCGGGGCCATCTATCTGAAATCAAAAAAAAATTAAAAAAACGACCCTCAATAAAAGGCGAAATTACCCTGCTGGTTTCTGCAAGTGATTCAACGACAGATGTATCCATGGATGCGGTCAGGGATGATATTGTTAACTGTCTGAAGGGAGAAGAAATACGGTTGTCCGAGGTGGTTAAAAAAGTATCCAAAAAGCATCATGTTGCCAAAAATCTCATTTACCACGAGGCGTTGAAGATAAAAGGCAGATGACTCATTTCAAAACATTCTACAAGGCCAATTTTAACTAAACGGATTTGTTGCGATTATTCCATAATAGAGTTGTTCGTGGTTGAGATCTTCGGTCATTATTCTTTCACATCCGGCCCCTTCAGCGGCAGCCACAATCAGAGAATCCCAGTACGATATTTTATAAGTATCCAGTGTCTCTATGGCCCGTTTTACGATTAGCAAATCAATCTCTTGTACATTCATCACAGACACATTGTTTATTATTTCGCTGGCATCAAAAACTGATATCGGTTGCGGAATTCTTCTGGTAACAACAGTAAAAAATTCACCCAGAACTTGTGTGGATATCACAGCATTCCCATTTATTATTCCCTGCTTGAGCATATCCTGCGCTTTTTTCTGTTTATCAGGCTCATGACTATCATAAGCATATACAAGAATATTTGTATCAAAAAAATCACTGCCGGTCATAAAGTTCCTCTCTTTTCCAAGTACGCTTACCCATATCTCTGCTGCAACGCATAAAAGTTTCCAACAGCTTTTGGACAGACCTTTCTTTTTCCTGCATATCACGGTCGGCAACCGACCTGAGAAAGTCCCTGACCATGGCAGTTAGAGTTGTATCTTTGTCAATGGCAATTTTACGCACCTTTTTAATCACCTCTTTTTCTACACTCAGCGTAATATTTGGCATCATGCACCTCCCACCCTTAAACCCTTTTACACTTATTATGGGTGTTTTAATGAGAAATGTCAACAAAAATCCGACAAGCCTATACTTTATGTTCTATGGAAGAACACTCGAATCTTGGAATCCTTTTTATGATTGCCAAACCCAGAATCATAATTTAGCTTTGGCGATGATCATAAAAAATCTTGAGGTTTAAATAAGAAAGGAGCATCTCATATTTAAAACTCCTTGACTTTTTAGGACTATCATTTTTAAATCATCCGATGCTGACAGAACTTGAAAAGAAAATCATTGCCTCCATCCAGGGAGATATCCCGGTAATCAGCCGCCCGTACCTTGAAATATCTAACCGGTTGAATATATCGGAAGAGACGCTCCTGGAGACATTAAAAGATCTTTGTGACCGGGGGGTCATCAGGCGTTTTGGTGCCACCATTCGCCATCAGAAATCAGGGTTTGCCGCCAATGCCATGGTCGCCTGGATCGTTGATGAAGAACGGATGGAAGAAGTTGGGGAGAAGATGTCATCCTTTAAAGAAGTGTCCCACTGTTACAGACGCAATCCCACTGATGAATGGCCCTACAATCTTTATACCATGGTTCACGCCAAAGATGAAGAAATGTGCAGAAAAATTGCCCGGACGATGTCCGATGAGAGCCGTGTGAAAAACTATAAACTCCTTTTTAGCCGCAGGGAACTTAAGAAAACTTCAATGCAATATTTTTCAACTTCGTAAAAAATTTTAGCCTGACTAAAGTGAAACCGGACAAACCTTTCATCCTCCTGATAAATCCCTGGATACACGACTTCGCTGCTTACGATTTCTGGGCCAAACCGTTGGGACTTTTATCCATCGCCTCAATCTTAAGGAGGCATGGGTTCAAGGTCGCCTATATCGACTGCCTGGACAGGTTCCATCCCCATGCACCCAAAACCGATCCATATGCCAGACACGGCCGGGGTCCATTTTTAAAGGTGCGGATTCCAAAACCCAACGGACTTGAAGATGTTTCACGCCACTATAGCCGGTATGGAGTTAAGCTAAAATGGTTTAAACAAGATCTGCGTTCAATGCAACAGCCCGATCTTATTTTTGTGACTTCGCTGATGACCTACTGGTATCCCGGGCTGAAGGAAACCATAAAAATAGTAAAGGAAGTATATCCCGAGGTACCGGTTGTCCTTGGCGGAATTTATGCAACCCTTTGCACCGATCACGCCAAAGCGAATTGTGGAGCAGACCGGGTGGTGGCAGAACGCGGGGAAGAATCCATTCTGACACTCGCCGGCGAGTATACCGGTTATTTTGCCACTCGCAGGTTTGATCCGCATGATCTTAATACCTACCCTTATCCTGCCTTTGATCTTCAACATAAAATTACCTATGTGCCGCTGCTGACTTCGAAAGGTTGTCCTTTTTCCTGCGCCTACTGCGCATCCCACTTTTTAGATCCAAACAGAATGCTTCGAGAAGCGAGGTCGGTTGTTAAAGAGATAAAATTCTGGCATGAAAAATATAATGTCGCTGATTTTGTATTTTACGATGATGCGCTCCTGGTAGATGCCCCAAATCATGCCATTCCCATGCTGGAAGAGATCATTGGTGCAGGCTTGAAGGTGCGTTTTCACACTCCCAATGCGGTGCATATACGGGGAATTTCAAAAAAGACGGCTTCCCTGATGTTTAAGGCAGGTTTTAAAACGTTGCGTCTGGGGCTGGAAAGCGCTATGTTTGATTTTAGAAATGAAATGGACAGAAAGGTCACACTGGCAGAATTCAAAGAGGCCGTTATCTATCTGAAGCAAGCGGGATTCAGCAAAGAGCAGATCGGGGCATATCTCCTGGTGGGGCTTCCCGGCCAGACCGGAAGTTCCATAGAGTATTCGATTAAAGAGGTCATCCATCAGGGGATCATTCCCGTGCTTGCATATTATTCACCGATTCCGCATACTATGTTGTGGGACCGGGCAGTTGCCGCGTCCCGTTATGACCTGGAATCCGACCCTGTATTTACCAACAACGCCATATTTCCCTGCCAGCAGGAAAACTTTTCCTGGGAAAAAATATCCTACCTGAAAGGTCTGGCAGCCAGGAATACAAATTGAATAACCACTAATAAGGAGATTCTGATTATGCTGCAACTGAAAACCGTTGATTTGAAAAAGACAAAAATTGAAACCCTGGTTATCCCGGTTGGTGAAGACGCGCAGATACATGAAAATCGCGCCATAGTGTCTATTATCAACAAGGCCAAGAAACTCAAAGAGTTTAGCGGAAAGAAAGATGACGAAATCATTCTGTTTGGCCCTGCTGGAATCAAGGTGGAAAGGGTCCTCCTTTTCGGTCTGGGAAAGGCCAAGAAGATTGATGGTGAAACATTTCGCAACATGTCCGGCAAAGCGGTAAAAAAATGTATCAGTAAAAACCTGTTCCAGGTTTTAATTGCCGTTCCTGCTGTAAAAAAGTTAAACATGGAAATGTCCCAGATTTTGCAGCCTCTTTTAGAGGGTGCCTTTCTGGGGAACCATATTTTTAATCGATACAAGAAGGAAAAGAAACAAAAGGCACTTCGGGCCATTCACTTTTTGGTGGAGCCTGATACGGCAAAGGGTTTTAGAAAACTGCCGGCTAAAATTGAGGCGGTATGTAGGGGAACCGTTTTAACCCGCGACTGGGTGAATACACCTTCCAATGATAAAAGACCGGAGCAGTTCGCCAGATCAATTGCAACAGCGGCAAAAAAAGCGAATCTTAAAGTAAATGTATTAAGCGAAAATATTTTGCGACAAAAAAAGTTCGGCGCCATGCTGGCCGTGGCAAAGGGAAGTGGCAGCAAGCCTTGCATGGTTGCCCTTGAGTATAAGCCGAAAACATTTAAAAAAACGATTGTTCTGGTTGGCAAAGGAGTCACTTTTGACTCGGGCGGTATCAACTTGAAACCGACCGGATCTCTTGAGACCATGAAGATGGATATGGCCGGTGCGGCCACAGTTGCATCCGCACTGATTGCCACTGCCGCTGTTAAACCCAAAGTTCGGGTGATCGGAGTTCTTCCTATTGTTGAAAACATGCTCTCGGGAGACGCGACCCGTCCGGGGGATATTGTCAAAAGTTTTAGCGGGAAAACGGTTGAAATCGGAAATACAGATGCCGAAGGTCGGCTGATACTGGCGGATGCCATGTCCTATGCGATTAAGCAATATAAGCCCCAGGTGTTGATTGATATGGCCACGCTTACCGGGGCTTGCGTGGTCGCCTTGGGCGAGAAGCTTGCCGGGGTGTTTTCCGCGGACCATGATTTGGCCGAAATGATTATTCAATCCGGGGAAAAATTGCATGAACGCTGCTGGCGACTTCCCCTGCCCGAAGATTACAAGGAATTGCTGAAAAGCGATTTTGCCGATATCAATAACATGCCGAATACCCGGTGGGGAGGTGCCATTACTGCGGCTCTCTTTTTATCGGAGTTTGTTTCAGATACCCGGTGGGCCCATATCGACATTGCAGGCCCCGCATACAATAAAAAAGAAAACGCATACTGCCCTGCCGGAGGCACCGGCTTTGGGGTGCGGCTGATTTGTGATGTGATACAAAAGCTGGGAAAATAGGAGGTTGAGTGTATTTTCCCTTATGTGTCAAATTGTTTTTAAAAGATGAACGTCGAACATCGAACATTGAACGTCCAACATCGAATGAAAAACAAACGTTCAGTGACTATTTGTATTTTTTTCAGCCGTTTTGATACTCGTTACGAAAATCTTAATTAATTCTTCTGTTTCTTCTAAAATATGATTTAGTAGTTCGGGTTTCTTAATGAGTGGCACACGCTGGATAAGTTTTAACCATCGCTGGGTTTCTCTCAGTTCCTTTAATGAAATACGAAGTTTATGGATAAAGTCCTTAGGAGATTCCGCTGCCTGGGCTTCACCATGGTTTGGATAGGGTGATGTTCCTGATCTTAACAATTGGCCCGCAACATGGTTTCCCGTTCTGGTATTAGGAAGCTTCTCAACGGTCTTGATGATTCTCACCGAATAGCTGAGAAGCCTTTCTTCCAAGTCATACGCTTGTTTTTTCATCTTTTTCCATTCAACATTCGATGTTGGACGTTCGATGTTCGATGTTTATTTTTTCAGTAAACGTTCAACAGTTCGTCAAGCGTAACAATAGGTTAGCAGCTTTGTGGTATATGATCGTGTTTCTATTTTAACCTTACCTTTACCGAATTTGCATGCGCCTCCAGTCCTTCGATCTGTGCCAGACGGATGATGTCTGCTGCCTCTTTTTTAAAGGCCTCTTTCGAATAATGAATCAGGCTGGTCTTTTTGACAAAGTGATCCACCGAAAGGGCTGAAGCAAATCTTGCGGTACCGGAGGTGGGAAGGACGTGGTTGGGACCGGCCATATAATCACCCACCGGCTCAGGCGTGTATTGGCCCAAAAATACCGCCCCGGCATTTCTGATCTGGCCGATATATTCAAAGGGCTGTTGGGTCTGAATCTCAAGGTGTTCCGGTGCAATCCGGTTGGCCAGTTTGATGGCAGCCGTCATATCCGGCACCACCATGATTGCGCCGTATCTGGAGAGTGATTTTTTGGCAATGTCTTTCCTGGATAGATGTTCGATCTGTTTTTCCACAGCGCCGGCAGTTGCTTTGGCCGTTTCCAGGGAATCGGTCACCAGCACGGCTGAAGCCAGAACGTCATGCTCCGCCTGGGAAAGGAGATCTGCTGCCAGAAATTCCGGTTCCGCCGTATTATCCGCCACAATCAGAATCTCACTGGGACCTGCGATCATATCGATTCCGGCTGTGCCGGATACAATCTTTTTTGCCAGGGCCACATAAATATTCCCGGGTCCGACGATTACATCCACTTTATCGATCGTTCGGGTGCCGTAAGCAAGTGCGGCAACGGCCCAGGCACTTCCCACCTTATAAATTTCATCGATGCCGGTTTTCTTTGCGGCAAACAGAAGATGAGGGTTCACCCCTCCATCCTCAGTTGACGGTGTTACCATGATAATCCGCCTGACACCGGCGACTTTTGCAGGTATCACGCCCATCAGTACGGAAGAAACCAGCGGGGTCTTGCCGCCCTTTGCTCCCGGGACATAAACCCCGGCGGTATCCACCGGATTCACCAGTTGTCCTAAAACCGTACCGGACCTGTCGGTATTGATCCAGGATTTTTCCAGCTGCCGCTGATGGAAGGCCTCTATCTGTTTGGCCGCACGGTTTAAAGAGCGGACAAAAGACCGGTTCACTTTTTTTGCTGCGGCATCGATTTCTTTTTTTGATACCTTAATCGATTTTTCGGTCAGAGCCGGTGAATCAAAGCGGTTGGCGTATTTAACCAGGGCTTTATCTCCATTTTTTCGGACATCTTCAAGAATCCGCGTGACATAAAGCACGTCCTTTTTCTTAAAATCGATGCTACGATTTATAATGGCTAAAAGTTTTTTTTCCGCTGATTTTGCAGGATAATGATAAATTTTCATGACTGTTTCTTTCCCTGGTTGGTAGTCAACCCAAAACAACATTTGTCGAAGGGTTAGTTTGGGTCATTTCGTTTTTTAGCGTGTCAACTCCTTTAAAATTTCAGTCTTTATTATTCTTATATTGACTAATCATAACGATTCTTTCATATACTAGTTATCTTACTTTTATATTTATACATTACTGATTGACATATTTTTCGCCATCTGTAAAATAAAAACATTAAAACTCTATAAATCGGGAGGGAAAAAACATGAAATACAATCGAATTTACAACTTTAACGCCGGACCTGCCGCCCTTCCCCTTGAGGTGCTTGAGGAAATCAAAGAATCATTCTTAAACTTTGACTCGTCCGGAATGTCGATTACTGAAATCAGCCACCGGTCCAAATGGTTTGACGATGTGATAAACGATGCGGTTGCCAGAACCAAGCGACTGTTAAGCCTGGACGACAACTTTCATGTCCTGTTTATCCAGGGAGGCGCCAGCATGCAATTTTGCATGATTCCCATGAATTTTCTTTCCGGAGATAAGTCTGCCGACTATGTGGATACGGGGACGTGGTCCACCAAGGCAATAAAGGAGGCCCAAATTCAGGGCAAGGCGATCAAAGTGGTGGCCTCTTCTGAAGATAAAAACTATTCATACATCCCCCAGGACATTCCATTCAGCAGCGATGCGACATTTGTCCACATTACCTCCAATAACACCATCAAAGGAACCCAATGGGCAGCGTTTCCCGATACCAAGGGGGTTCCTTTAATTGCCGACATGTCCTCCGACATCATGAGCCGGCCCTTTGACGCTGAGAAATTCGGTTTTATTTATGCAGGTGCCCAAAAAAATATCGGCCCTGCCGGTGTATGCATGGCCATCATACGGGACGATTTTTTAAATATGGTGCCCGACACACTGCCTTCCATGCTGAAATATTCAACCTATGCGACTAAAAATTCCATGTATAACACTCCTCCATGTTTTGCGGTTTATACCATTCAACTGGTGTTAAAATGGCTGGAAGAAACCATAGGCGGCCTTGACAAGATGGAATCATTCAACCAGGAGAAGGGGCAGCTTATTTACAATTTTCTCGATTCCAGCGACTTTTACCGGGCAACGGCCCAGGCGGACAGCCGTTCTTTGATGAACGTCACCTTCCGCCTTCCCAATGAAGACCTGGAAAAGCGCTTTGTCCAGGAAGCATTGGAAAACGACCTTGGCGGTCTGAAGGGGCACCGCAGCGTGGGGGGCTGCAGGGCCTCCATTTATAATGCAACCCCTTTACAAGCTATAGAAACCCTGGTCGATTTTATGAAAAATTTTGCCGACAAAAACGGCTAACGGTAACCAGATAACAGCTTGCTTCAACCCGGGTACTCAATAACGATAGAGTACCGGGCGGTGGTAAGGTCAAATACTTGCTATATCGTTGTAATAAGATATATATTGCCCCGTTCGGGCAGCTTACAAACCATCCATACCAAAAGGAGGCAGAAAGATGGACAAAATTTTAAGGATAGACATGGGAGCCGATGGCGGCCCCAAGATCGATGTTCAACCTGTCGGTGACTATGCCGGTCTTGGCGGTCGTGCCATGACCTCCGGAATTGTCGCAAAGGAGGTCCCGCCCCTTTGTCACCCCCTGGGGGAAAATAACAAGCTGGTTATCGCACCGGGTATGCTTAGCGGCAGCGCTGCCGTTCAGTCGGGCCGAATTTCCGTTGGTTGTAAGAGCCCGCTTACCGGTGGAATCAAGGAGGCCAACTCCGGAGGACAGGGTGCCCAGGTTCTTGCCAGGCTGGGATATGCAGCTATCGTTCTGGAAGGAAAACCGAAAGATGATACCCTGTTCAAAGTATTCATCAACAAGGACGGTGTAAAAATAGAACCTGACAACAGCTTGAAAATGCTGGGGAACTATGACCTTGTCGACAAAATGAAAGGGGCCTACGGGGATAAGATTGCCTGTGTCTCCATCGGGCCTGCCGGTGAAATGAAGATGTCGGCCGCTTCGGTGGCTTTTACCGACATGGAGTTGCGGCCCACCCGTCATGCGGGACGTGGCGGCGTAGGTGCGGTCATGGGTAGCAAGGGAGTCAAGGTAATCGTGCTCGATGACAGCGGAACCTCATTCAGAGCGCCCAAAGATCCCGATAAGTTCAAGGAAGCCAACAAGGCCTTTACCCAGGGCCTGAAAAAACATCCGGTGACTGGTGAAGGTCTTCCGGCTTACGGAACCAATGTTTTGACCAACGTGGTCAATGAAGCCGGCGGATATCCCACCAATAATTTTGCATCGGGCCGTTTTGACGGTGCTTCCAAGATCAGCGGTGAAACCCAGGCTGAAACGGAAACCGCCCGCGGCGGCAAGGCCACCCACGGCTGCCACAAAGGATGCATCATTCAATGCTCCGGGATTTATAATGACAAGGACGGCAACTTCCTAACCAAGCAACCGGAATATGAAACGGTATGGGCCCATGGCGGCAACTGCGGAATTGACGATCTGGATTCAATTGCCATGCTTGATCGTCTTGATGACGATTTCGGACTCGACACCATTGAAATGGGTGCCACCATCGGTGTGGCCATGGAAGCGGGAATCGCCAAGTTCGGAGATGCAGAGGCAGCCATTAACCTGATCAAAGAAGTCGGCCAAGGAACCCCATTGGGGCGCATCCTGGGAAACGGCGCTGCGGTAACCGGTAAAGTATTCGGCGTTGAAAGAGTTCCGGTGGTCAAAGGCCAGGCCCTTCCGGCTTATGATCCCAGAGCGGTTCAGGGTATTGGGGTCACCTATGCCACCAGCACCATGGGGGCGGATCACACCGCAGGTTATGCGGTTGCCACCAACCTTTTAAAGGTGGGAGGCGATGTGGACCCCTTGAAGCCCGAAGGACAGGTAGAGCTTTCCAGGAATCTTCAAATCGCCACCGCGGCTGTCGATGCCACCGGCATGTGTCTATTTATTGCCTTTGCCATTTTGGATCAGGAAGACACCTTTCAGGCGCTGCTCGATTTAATCAGCGGTTTTACCGGTGCGCCTCTGACCGCCGATGATGTCACCAATCTGGGAAAAGCGATTCTCAAAAACGAAAGAGAATTCAATGAAAAGGCCGGTTTCACCAATAAGGATGACCGTCTGCCTGAATTTTTTAACAAAGAGGCCTTGCCGCCCCATAACATTGCCTTCCAGGTTTCAGATGACGAACTGGATCAGGTGTATAACTGGTAGCAACCAAGCCTTTTTGCTTTGAATTTATGGGGAGACCGTTTTTGGGTCTCCCCATTTTATTTTCCGGGTCTCATGTTTATCGAACCCGGGTGACGAGGCATTCATGCGTCATAACAAAGCGAACATCAATCTAAGTCTGACCCTGAAAAAAAAGCTAATCGTGATTTTTTATCAGCTCCTTTCCCAGGGATTTATCATATACTCCCGGACAGGCTGTTCGGTAAAGGAATTGCTCTGCGGACAACTCGGTATCCGGGATGAATATTTGGCAGAAAGAATTCAGACCATCTTTCTGGATTACAAAACAGTTGACGATGTCGACGCTGCTATTATCCAACCCGGATCAACCCTTGCTCTTTCAGCAGCCATGCCTGGCGTTTTAGGAGCAACCTTAAGAAAAGGCGGATGGTATGCCCCCATGCGCAGGCAGATTTCTCATGATAAGGCTATTGCATCGGATAAGAAGGAGAAAGGCGAGGTGACCATCAAACTGTTTAACCTGATCGTGCGGGAGCTGGGACCTCTTTTTTTACAGCAGGGAATTTCCGTCAAGGGAGAAGATTTTTTTGATATCGTGGCTCGAAATGAAAGCGTTTTTATGGCCGGATGTAAAACAGCGATTAAGGACGACCACGAGATCGGCCCGGAAAAACTCATGGAGAATGACTGGCAGGGGAAACAGGTGTTACTGCAAATAACCCTATAAAGACATTTATAGCTAACCGTAATACGTCTTTTGCTTACTCGTTTGTCTATCGAGTAAGTGTTCCGGGTTACGAGCTGCGTGTTGCGAGTATGTTAAGCGGAAACAATCCTTTTTAAAACCCGTAACTCGAAACTCGGAACCCACAACAATATCACATGATATAAAAAGAAGTTGTTGCTAAATAAAGCTTGTAAGTTGCCTTGTAGGTATAAAATCATTAAGAAACTAACCCCCTCCTACCGGTGGAAAAAGCCCCAGCCGGTCGCCATTTTTTAAAGTGGAATCTGTTTTGGCGTGCACGCCGTTTATAAAGATCAGTTTAACGGAATCCTCAGGTATTTTCAGTTTTTGTATCACATCTTTCACGCACACGCCCTGTATTACATCGATTACCGATGGATTTCCCCCGGTTTCATTTTTCAAATATTTTTTAAGGGTTGCATAAAGATTGACTTCGATTTTCATTTCCACACACTCCCGAAATTTGATTAAATAATTACCCCAATACATCCAGCGGACTTTTTACCCCAAGTCTATTTTTAGTTGCCACATGTGTATATATCATGGTGGTCTGGACATTTGAGTGACCGAGAAGCTCCTGAATCGTTCGAATGTCGTACCCTTTTTCAAGTAGGTGCGTAGCAAAACTGTGTCTTAATGTATGAACACTGACTTTTTTAGCAATCCGTGCACGCTGCGATGCCTTTCGAATACTCCGCTGGAGGGTATTATGATGCAGGTGATGGCGCCTGATCTTTTTGGTTCTTGGATCAACTGACAGTGTGCGGGAGGGAAATAACCAGTACCATAACCACTCCCGGGAAGCGTTGGGATACTTTCGCCCCAGAGCATTTGGCATATGAACACCGGACAAATTCTCTTTTCGATCTTTATCGTATAGGTTTCTAACTGAATCTATATGCTCACGCATATCATTTTTCAGGCTTTCCGGTAGCAGTGTTTGACGATCCTTGTCTCCCTTACCTGAGCGGATCATCACACAGCTTCGCTCAAAATCAATATCCTTGATACGGAGCTTGAGGCATTCATTTAGTCGAAGACCTCCGCCATAGATGATCCTGGCCATCAAAAGTTGTGTTTCTTTTAAATGATCAAATAACTGCAAAATTTCCTGTTTCGATAAAACAACCGGCAATCTTTTTCGTTTTTTTGCCCGTACCACCTGATTCAGATCTCCCGCATCTTTTTCCAACACATACCGATAAAAAAACAACAGGGCGTTAAAGGCCTGATTCTGAGTTGAAAAGCCAATCTTACTATTTACTGCAAGATGTGACAGAAAATCGATGATATCCTGTTTTTCCAAAGCATCGGGCGCCTTGCCTTCCAGAAACTGATAAAACCGCCTGATCCATGAAACATAGGTCTTTTCGGTACTAAATGATCTTTGTTTCAGACGGAGCATGCGAATCATTTCCTGTGCCGTAGCGGTCCATTTTTTATCACTCTCAATCCCTTTATTCTCTCCGGACCGTTCTCCCTTTCTTTTCACAAACTGAAATAGATTAATCGCCTCTTTTGCCTGCTGTACCTGCCAGTCTTCTCTCTTTTTGGATAGCCCCATTAAGAAGCTCTCAATTTCCTTTTGTGTAACCGGTTCTTCTGGTTCTTTACCGCAATAATTATAAAACCGGGACACCCAGGATAAATAATAAGGGACTTGTTTCTCAGGAATAGCTGCTTTTAAGAGTAGGTAATTTTCGTAATTTTTCATGATAAATAATTTTATCTATTTTTATATTGACTCAACATAATATAAATAATTCTTATCTATTTCACACATTATGACAAAAATCAAGCTTTAAATTATATTTCCAATAATCATCCAATTATCTATCTATCTATTTGTAATTATATTATTATAATAACAAGCAACTTGACAGGTCACCATATATCCATATATAATTGTTCATTAGTGTCCGGTTAAAATTTTATAAAAGCTTCTAACTAATTAATATAATACGATTTAGTGACGATATCAAGAGGGATCGATTTGAAATCAGCTTATTAGGCCTGATATTCCTTT
>JAXHVO010000096.1 GCA_034189135.1 Thermodesulfobacteriota bacterium
TTGGATTTTGGTCACAGAATCAGCGCTGTTACCTTTAATCCAAAAGGAGCATTTTTTAAATACTCAGCATAGCTTTTGCCATTCTCCCCAGCTTAGCTGGGGGTTTAGCTCTGTAATTATGGGGTTTTTCTTTTCCGGTGTGTTCCGATAAATTCTACTGACATCCCATCAGCTTTGGCGGTATTTACCTTAACAATCTACGAGGCAAAAATCTTGTCCGCCTTAAGATAGTGCCGGCCAATATCCCTTCTTAAATCCAGTCGGTTCCCCTCACTGTTTTCCCTGGGAACGACCCGGATCTTTCCGCTATCAAACGCAGCCATTATTTTTTTTCTCAGCCGGTCACCCACTTCACCCCGTTTTTCTCCCTCTTTAACCGTCATGTTTGCATTCAAAAACGCAACTCGGGTACCATCAGACTTAAATAAACTTTCGGCTTCAACATAGGCCATGGCCGAAGGAATAACTTGTATTCCTTTTCTTTTTAAATATTTGAGATCAACCTCAAACACCTCCCCTTTGGTGCAGGACCAGGGGTATCCCTTTTGACCATCCGGGCCGCCAGGACCGGTGACCAGAGCCACACAAATTGCCAGTTGATCATCCCTTACTTCCGGTTCTACTTCATGCAAGCTGCCTTCAAGGGTTGCCTTGATCATGGAACCCAGGTTTCTTACCCTGCGAGCCAATGGCTGGGCTTCCGGTTCTCCGGGGCGAATATTTATTTCACTGACTCGAATCTTTGTCGGGTGCTTGGCGGAATCGAAAGACACGAAACAGCCCGGATACAAAATGCATGGTCTGAGAATTTTTCTTTTCTTCATTTCCTCTATCAGCGGTCTGGCAATCACCTCCCCCGCCATTTTAATGAGTTCCGGAGTTTCCATCGGGTGAGGAGAAATCGCCCCCACGCCCCCCGTAATCGGATTGTTCTTGCTGGCCGGCCCTTCAAAACGCTCGGGGTAATCCATGGCCGTGGGCAGAATTTGAAAATTTTCCTTCCGGTCAACCAGCATGGTAAAGCTTATTTCCACACCGGACATAAAGGATTCAATTAAAAGCGGCCACTCATTCCTGGAGCCGAACATTTTCTTGTAGCTGTCTTTATAATCCTTTATTAATTGATCATAGACTTCTCTTATTTCCCATGAATTCAATATAATTCTTGCCCCTTTTCCACCTGCGCTGTATGGAAACTTCAATACGGCTCCGCCAAAATCGTGAATATAGCTCAGACAGATAGACAATACCTCGTTATAGTCTTTTGCATGCACACTGGTCCAGGATTCTGCCACCGGAATTCCGGCTTCTCGGCACAATTGTTTGCACCGGATCTTATCCCCTTCAATAAAAGCACCGTCTTTATTGAGTCCCAAAATATGCTCGCCGAATCCTGCGGCTTCAATTTCGTCCACCAGGCCTTCAAATAAAAGTGCTTCAGGCATCGGTATGACGTAGTCGATATTCCCCTCCTTTAAATTCTTAATAATAACCTTTGCATAGTCTTGCACGGAATTGCTGTCCGTGCTGATAAATTCAACGGGCCACCTCATCATCTCTGTGAGCCTCGGCATCGCCGTTGTACCCCGGATCACTATTCCCTGAAACGATTCGGAGTAAATTTCGCTTTTAGCTGTAGAAATAACCAATGCACATAAAAGAGTTCTTCCATCCGTTCCGGCAAATGCGATTTTTTTCATATTTTTTGTCCTTTTTCATCAGTTTACCAGGATAAAACAAAGAGTATCCCTGACATTTATTTCAATGTGCTTCCCCCTTGAGAATCAATGGCAAAATAATAGTATGGATTTGATTTTTATATTCTCATCAATTTTCATGCAAGGCAATAGCTCCATAGCAATATTTCTGTACAGGGGTCAACCCGTAAAAACGATCTGTTTTTTTGTTTTTGACAACACGATGGATTTTTTTTATATAATTGTAGCTACTCAGGTGAATAGGCTGAAGACTGAAGGTTTTTAGTAAAAAATGCATTAAAAAACCATGGTTGATTCAAAAAAACAGATACTTCCGCTAAAATATTGCCATCACACTTACCTGGCCCTTCAGCCCAGGCAGCTACATCCTGACAACCTAAGTAGTGCCTGAACGAAAAGTCATGGTTTTACGAGCCAGCCGGTTGGTTATGTTCGTTCATTAAATTACTACCGTTCAAAATGATGGCAGCCAGTAGTAAATCAAATCTTGGCTACCT
>JAXHVO010000097.1 GCA_034189135.1 Thermodesulfobacteriota bacterium
TGACAGCCCTTACCGGATGGGTTTTGAACCCATTAGACTCCTTCAGCGAATTTCAAATGTGGCTCTTTCGCCACCTATTCCAACGCTCCAGACTTCGCCTGGCGCTACGATGTTCAATGTTCATTTTTTATTAAACCTTATTGTCTTCCAACTTCTATGGCTTTGCCATGGGATATGACCCCAGGTGCTTCAAATGGAGACAGAGTTTTTTCATCCTGGTTATGGTTTGATGAACCACAGGATCTCGGATATGTCCCTGGAAATCTACAAAAAAGAAATAGCGCCAGTTTTCATGTTTTGCCGGACGCGATTCCAGTTTTACCATGTTGATTCCGGCCTCATCCAGAGGCTGCAGCGCTTTGTACAAAGCGCCCGGAACATGTGCGGTGGCAAACATGATTGATGTCTTATCATTTTCCGTTGGATCGGTTTTGTCTTTTCCGATGACCAGAAACCGGGTGATGTTCCGGTCATTATTTTCAATCCTGGTTGCAGCCACTTCAAGGTTATACAGGTGTGCCGCTGCTCTGGCACCGATCGCAGCGGACCCGATTGTTTCGGTGGCTTTTTTTGCTGCCTGTGCCGTACTGTTGCATTCTTTATGATCCGCTGTGGGTAGATGGCTCCTGATCCAGTTGCGGCACTGGGCAAACGCATGGGAATGGGAATAAATCACCTTTATTTCATCAATTGTTTTTGTCCGGGATAATAAATCATGTGATATGGGTTGGAAAATCTCGGCACATATTTTTAAATCAGATTCAAAAAAAAGATCAAGGGTATGATTCACCGACCCTTCATTGGAGTTTTCCACCGGCACCACACCGTAGGCGCATAAGCCTTTTTCCACTTCGGAAAATACATCATAAATGGCCGGCTGTGACATATAACTCACATTTAGCCCAAAATGATTCATTGCCGCAATATGGGTAAATGTTGCCTCGGGTCCAAGATAGCTGATTTTTTGGGGCTGTTGGATCTCCCTGGATTCCGCAATGATTTGAGTAAATATATGCTCCAGAGTATCATTGCGCAGGTGACCCTGGTTGATTTCTTTAAGCCTTGTTATAATAGCCATCTCACGCGCTTTGTCCGTGACCGGCTCATTATTTTTTCTCTTGATGGCGCCTATTTCTTTTCCCAACAAGAGTCTTTGGTTAATTAAATCCAGAATCTTTTCATCAATTTCATCTATGGATTTTCTCAATTCATTGATATGAGAATCTGCATGCCGCATGAGTTTGGTTACCTTTCCGTTATGGTTTCATCGATCTGATGGCCAAAATGTCTCCCGCCTTTCTCAACTGCTACCAGCACCTTATCACCGGGACTTAATTTAACCACCGATATCGGATCTCCTTCAGGTGAGGTCAGCCGGATGGTTTCCGCATTTTGCAGAATGGTGGTGACCTCTTTTTTATTTACCGTCGCTCTGACAAGCATTAACGGTCGTTTTTCAATTTTAAGCCGTCCGACCACACCCGTCACCGCATTGCCCTTGAAATCAACGATCAACACCCTATCACCGGCCGATAGTTCTGAGAGGTATCTTGTTTTTCCGCCCGGAACCTTTGTATATGCATGAACCGGACCTGCATTTATGCGAAATGGCCTGGGAGATACATAGGGATTTAAAACCGTTTCTGCGTGAACCAGAAACATGGCGCTGCTGCTGTTTCCCACCATCATTCCTTGCCCTTTGACCATCGATGTGCAGGTATCCACACACACTCTATCGCCCATGCCAATCGGCGTTACTTCTTTAATTTCAGCTGTTTCAAGCGAAATACGTTCCTCCTTTGATCCTATCAAAGAAAGGACTTTTTTTAATTCCATGGTATCGGTGGTGTGAAAAAGAATATGCCGCACTCCTTTTTCCAGAATACCAAATACGGTTTCGGCTTCTTTTAAGTTATTAACCTGCACAATCACATCTGCGCCTTTGGCAATTAAGTTTTCCAACGGGATCACCGTCCAGTTTTCACATTGAAGAATGACTTTTTTGCTTTGTCCCAGTTTGACAATCTCATTCTCATCTTCACCGCTTTTTATGGGATAAAAAATGACATCTTTACCCAAGCTTAAATCACCGTCTTCAGAAACTGTCTGTATCCTTCCGAGTTTTTTAACTTTTTCTGAATATCCTTTTGGAACCATGATGCCGTCTGCGCCGCCTTCAAGCGCAGCAGTAACTATATTTTTATCCCACGGATCGACTTTAATCCAAATTTTGCGCATTTTTCTTTTCCTCTGTGTGGGGTGTTCTCTCTTTTAAAACAAAATATCTATACCTTCGATCCACCCGCCACCAGCAACATACAACGGACGAGGTTAATCGAGAGCTAACCAACTAAATATATTATTAGCTTGTTATGTTATCATGCTATGCTTATTGGGGTGCATCACCGCCTGATCGTCTTCCAGTATTTTCAACCCGTCTTCCACATTACCCCCTTCAGTGACAATACATGAAATAGCCCGAACCATGACCCTGGGATCTTTATATTGAAAAACATTGCGGCCTATGGATACTCCGGCACCACCTGCGATGACGCTTCCTTTCACCATCTCAAGTATTTCCTTTGCCGAATTCATTTTAGGACCGCCTGCAATCACCACAGGGACACTGCATCCGGCTACCACCTCATGAAATGTTTCCGTGGACCCGGTGTAGGAAACCTTTACAATATCCGCTCCCATCTCGCTGCCCAGCCGGGCGGCATGTTTTATTGCCTGAACGTCATATTCGTCCTTTATCTTCTCTCCCCTTGGATATATCATGGCAAGAAGCGGCATCCCCCAAGTTCGCGCATCGTAACTGATCTTGCCAAAGTCATTGAGCATTTCCTTTTCATCTCCGTTTCCCAGGTTTACATGTATGGATACCGCATCGGCACCAAGTTTAACCGCTTCTTCAACCGAACAAACCAGAGTTTTGGCATTGGGGTAAACCGAAAGACAGGTGGATGCGGACAGGTGTATGATAAGCCCGATATCCCTGCCCTCCTCGCGATGTCCCTCTTCAACCAATCCCTTGTGCATCACGATGGCGTTTGCGCCACCCTGAGAGACGTTTTGAATTGCCTGTTTCATGTCCTTCAACCCATCGATGGGGCCCACCGATATTCCGTGATCCATGGGAACGATGACCGTTTTTCCCGAATTCCGGTTCATAATTCGTTCCATACGAATCCTTTTGCCTAAAATGGTCATGATTCATTTCCTCCTTTTCAATAAAAAAGGCCGTGAAGTTATTTCTCCACGGCCTTTAAAAATAAAAAAGCCGAGGACTCTTTTCTGCCCACGGCTTATAGCGCTTAGTTATATTTATTACTGACTTTGGCGCACCCCAGGCAGAACGGTAATAAAATAATAATACCGGAAAAACCAAAAATATCTGCCTGAAAGATTGATTGCCATTTAAAATTGTCTCTGTAAATTATAGTTTCCGTATAATTATATTGGCAGATTTTGGTTGTCAACATATTTTTTTAGGATGGCTTCATAAATTCCGCCTGTCGGGGCTGTATGCGCTGAATCATCCATCACCGGGACCTACTTTGAATAAAGGCTCAAACCACAGGGTTTACCCGCTTTTTTCTCCCGCTGCTTCTTAGCGGAGAAATTTAATTTGTCCCAGCGATAATTTTCCCTTCTGGCTTATATTTTTTTTAAAACATCCTTTTATTGGGTGAATGATAATTTCGGGTCCTCCTGGCGGGTATTTTCCTATATGGTTTTCTGCCCGATCTGTCCTGATTTAATTGGTAGTATTTGATCACCATTGATTCAATATCTTCTTTAATGGACTGATATCTTCTGTTCTCAAAAAGATAAATCAAAATGCTCTTGGTAATGACAAAAAGGATAATAAAAAATGCAACGGGAAATATGATACAATCAAACAGGTATCCGGCAATCAGCTGAATGGTCCAGATCGCAATGTTCCTTGTCTTTTCCTTAAAAAATTTGGCAAGTTCTTTGATACGGTGTTTTGCTTTTTCATATTTTGCCTTTAAATTCAAATCGAAAATCCAGGAATCATCTCCTTCCTGTTCTTCGGGAAAGAGTTTGTTGGTGATTGAATCCAAAGAAAAATCCTGTTGTATACTTTCAAAACTCTTTTGGGATTCCTCAATAAGCGGCTTGGTGATTTTTTCCGATAAGAAAGCCGCACCGGTAATAGAAAATGGTAGCAATATATACAGGGCAATAGAAAACACCATTAGAAAATAAGTGGTTTCTTTCAGTGTCCGGGAAATTTTAACATAGTTGGGGAAAAACCAGCTTACGATCACAGACACTAATAAGATCATAAACATCAAAAACAGGCACCAGTGGTCCATTAACCGGACTGATTTTAACATTAAACGGGTCAAAAGTATCACTGTACCGCCTGCAAGGGAAGTCTTCCAGGCAATATCCACATAATCATAGACGGATTGAACAATATCACCCAGTTCCAGGTTAAACCCGATACCCACTTCTGAGCCTTCAATCACTGCCAACCCGCCTTTTATTCCGGATAAAATTAAAAAACCATTCACTGCTTTGTTGAATGAATTTTTCAAATATTGATCATTGGAACGGGAAATGTTTTCCATTCCAAGAATGTCGGGGACTTTATCTACATATCCGGTCGCTGACATCACCACAGCTGCTAAAATGAGGATAATAATCAAAATTTTTTTTACATGTGCTGAACTCATTGAATGCCTCTTTAAGATAGCTCCTAGTTAAAAATAATGATGGATTCCATTCTGCTATCCGCTATGAGCTATATGCGCTATTCACCGATGCTTTGTAGATCACCGCTTTTCCTGTTATATGATACATGCTGACAGATGCCGGGACAATAATGGATTTTCCTTTTTTTAAATAAATAGTTTCATTATTTCCAGAATCTGTGATGGTGGCCTGACCATCCGTGCACAGTAATATTTCCGCACTCTTTACAGCCTGGCTGGTAAAGTTTTTTGTGGAATCCACCGAAATGACAGACAGCATAAATTCTTTTGCCATGCTGGCATAGGTACATTCAGCAGTATTGTTTTTTTCACATTGCAAAATTTCAATGTCCCTTTCGGCAAAATTTACCACTTTCAGCAGTTCGGGTATATCCACATGCTTGGAAGTCAGCCCTCCTCGCAGCACGTTATCCGAGTTGGCCATCAGTTCAATTCCCAGTCCATCAAGATAGGCGTGAAGTTCTCCCGAAAACAGAAACATGGCTTCCCCCGGTTTAAGACAAACCAGATTTAACATGGCGGGAGAAAGTATGCCGATATCTTGGGGATACTCTTTGGCAAGTTTAACCATCCACTCAAACGCAGGATCTGATTTTGCAATTTTTTTTGCATTATATAGTGTCTCGTTTAAAACCCGGTTTTTTCGCTTCTCATCCAGCGTCATGAAAGACTTAAAAAATTGCTTTAACCCATCAGCATCCTGTTTCTTTTCAAGCTCATTCAGTTCTTTTCCCAGACTGTTTGAGCAGACTTTTTTCATAAATGATAACATATCGCATGTTTTTCGAAAACCGTTCAACGCCAAGAAATCTGTCAACGCACAGATGCATTCCGGTTTATGGTTGTCATCCTTATAATTCCTCTTTGGCGAATCCTTTGATATGTTTAACTCGTTTTCTCTCTTAAATCCTTCCCTTGCTTGCAGGTGGCTTGGATGTGCCTGTATTGAAAGCGGCTTTGCTGCAGCCAGAACCTTAAACAAAAAGGGAAGCTGGTGGTTATATTCTTTGGCAATGTTTTTTCCCAGTATATCCTCAGGGTACTGTGAAATCAGTTCCAGTAAAGAAATGGATTTTCCCTGGTATGTCACCATTGAAGATGCCTTAGGATGTGCGCCCATCCATATCTCCGCCTGTGGAACATCTGATGAAGCTTTTTTGCTTAAGAGGCTGGCAATAGCGGTATATGACCCCCATTCATACTCTTGAATGGTGTTTTCCAGCAAACATATGGTTTTCATTTTTTACTCACATTTCCGTTGTATTGGGAAATCTGCAGCGGACCATTAAATTGATTATAGTATGTTTACTATTTTAAAATCAACTGATATAAACAAAAGCGTCACTTGTTTACGATATGGGATCTGGTTTACATTTCTGTCAGACGGTGGATCGTTGATATCCACTGACAACAAGCAACGGACAAAAGCCGGTTGCAACAGACTTAATCATTTGAAAAATATATTTTTTAAAGCATTTGGGTAACACAGTGCATGTCTCTTTT
The DNA here is from genome assembly GCA_034189135.1 of Thermodesulfobacteriota bacterium. Classification (NCBI taxonomy): domain Bacteria; kingdom Pseudomonadati; phylum Thermodesulfobacteriota; species Thermodesulfobacteriota bacterium. Next base: position 6,252 of record JAXHVO010000097.1, read on the forward strand.
AGTCAATGAAATATTTTACAGTATCCAGGGGGAATCTTTATTTAGCGGCAGGCCCTGTGCATTTATTCGCCTGACCGGATGCAACTTGCGATGTTCTTATTGTGATACCGTCTATGCATATGAAAATGGCTTTGAAATAGAAATACAAGCGATCATAGAACAGATTGATTCATTTGGATGTCCACTGGTAGAAGTTACCGGAGGAGAGCCCTTGATTCAACCCGAAACACCGTTTTTAATTCGTGCCCTGCTTGAAAACGGGTATGAAGTTTTGATTGAAACAAATGGAAGCCTTGATATTTCCATGCTTGACAATCGCTGTATCAAAATAGTCGACATTAAATGCCCATCAAGCAGGGAAAGCAAGCAAAACGATCTTGAAAACCTGAAAAGAATAGACCACAAAGACCAGGTGAAATTTGTTATTGGAACGCGAAAAGACTACGATTATGCAAAGAAAATAAGAAAGCTTATACCTGGGTGGTTTGCCGCTGATCATGTTTTGTTTTCTCCTGTTTCCGGAGAAATGGTTCCTTCTCAACTGGCGAATTGGATACTTGAAGACAAACTGAATGTCAGGTTTCATCTCCAGATGCATCACATCATCTGGCCGGATGGAGAGAAAAAGCAGGGAGGCTTGGAAGCCAAAAGGAAACACAATCATGATTGATGATAAAAAGGCGGTTGTCCTTTCCAGTGGAGGCCTTGATTCAACGACTGTGATGGCCATAGCAAAAAATGAAGGTTATCGCCTTTTCAGCCTCAGTTTTTTATACGGCCAGCGTCATAAAATTGAACTTGAGGCGGCCAGAAGAGTGGCTGACGTTATCGGTATTGAGAAACATCTGGTTATAAATCTGGATCTTAATCAAATCGGAGGATCCGCCCTGACAGACAGTATAGACGTTCCTAAAAACAGAGTTGCCAAGGCTGATTTTGATGATATACCTGTGACTTATGTTCCGGCAAGAAACACTATTTTCCTGTCGTACGCCCTTGCATGGGCAGAAGTGATCGGATCATCGAATATTTTTATAGGGGTGAATGCTGTAGATTACAGCGGTTATCCGGATTGCAGACCTGAATATATCGATGCATTCGAAAAGATGGCAAATCTTGCCACCAAAGCCGGTGTTGAAGGTTTTACCAGAATAAAGATACACACACCGCTGCTTAATATGTCAAAGGCCCAGATAATCAAAAAAGGTATTGAACTCGGTGTCGACTATTCTTCCACACATAGCTGCTACGATCCCAATCCCCAAGGCCTCGCCTGCGGCCGATGTGACAGCTGCATTTTGAGAAAAAAAGGTTTTACAGAGGCAGGGGTAAAAGATCCGACAAAATATTTTTAGCCCCATCCGTTTAAAATGATTGAACCGGTATCATTTATCTGGATAATTTATCTTGATATGTGGATGAAATTATTATAGTATTCTTTCACAGCTGTAAGGATATAAAAAAATACAGGAAGGTATAAATATGGGCATTTTAAAAAAACATCCGGCTTTGTTTACCGGGCTGGGTATTACCATCCTTTTTTTGGGATTATTTTTTTTCCGTGTGGATTTTCTCGACACTCTTGAGTTGAAATCATACGATTTAATGATGAAATTTCGCGGCGATCCCGGAGTCTCCAACGAAGTGGTTATTGTAGATATTGACGATGACTCCGTAGAAAAACTCGGTCGCTGGCCCTGGCCTCGCTCTCTTTTAGCCAACATCATTCATAAGATAAATTCCGGAGAACCCAGGGTAATCGGGCTTAACATTATTCTAAGCGAACCGGAAGAAAGCAACGGCTTAAAAGAACTGACAAAGCTAAAAGAACTTTTTTCCACCAACATTCTGGATAAAACAGGAGATACAGGATCTGAATTTCTCCAGGCCATCAGTGATGCCCAAACCAGGCTCGATAATGATAAAAAACTTTCACAGGCAATTATGGAATCAGGCAAGGTGGTGCTTCCTGTGTTTTTGGGGGAGTCCCATGTTTTTTCAGAAGAAATGGTGGAAACCGATCCGCTTCTTATTAATCAGTCGATCCAGAACGTCAGAAGCCCTGCCGGTGTTTATTACCCAAGGTCCGATGACATTTCCCTCCCCATTGCTCAATTCTTAGAACATTCAAAGGGAATCGGTCATATCAACCTGCTTTATGATATGGATGGAACGGCCAGAAGAGAACGCCCGGTTTTTGAATTTCACGGGCTTTTTATCCCGTCATATACTTTGAAACTCGCGGCACTTTATCTAAATATCCCGGATAATAAAATCCGGGCGAATCTTGGCACAGCGATCTTTCTTGGATCTCTTAATATTCCTACCACCAAAAATACGGAAATTCTGGTGAGTTTTAAAGGAACCACCGGCGCTTTTAAGAAATACTCTTTTTTCGATGTCATTAATGATAAAGTTCCCACAGATGTTTTCAAAAACAAACTTGTTCTGGTAAGCCCATCTGCAGCAGGAATTATGAATCCGCTGAGTACGCCTACTGATTCTACCATGCCTGTCGGAGAGTTTTCTGCCAATACGGTCTGGTCGATATTAAATCACAATCTAATTGCTCAACCGAATTGGGGTTATCCGGCTCAACTTATCATGATTTTCTTACTGGGTATAGTGATCACCTTTATCATGCCAAGATTAAAAGCAATGCTGGCCGGCATGACATTTATTATCCTCCTCATTCTTCTTGTCGGTGGATCAAGTTATCTGTTTATTGCAAAAGACATGTGGGTCAGTACCACTTATCCTGTTATGCAGCTGCTGTTGGGATATATCGGGGCAATCAGCCTGAGCTTTTTTACTGTGGAAACTAAAAAAGAACAGGTAGAGGGTGAGTCGGCTGAAAGCAATCGTATGCTCGGACTGTCTTTCCAAAGCCAGGGAATGTTGGACATGGCTTTTGATAAATTTCGCAAGGTGCCGGTGGACAATGAAGTAAAGGATATTCTTTATAATCTCGCTCTGGACTATGAACGAAAAAGACAGCTCAATAAGGCGGCCATGGTCTACGAATATATTGAAAATCATGATAAGAAATTTAAAGATGTGGCCCAAAAGAAGACAAGACTGATGCAGGCCAGCGAAACCATGGTTTTTGGTGACGGGTTTGCCGGAGGAGGCTCATCTTCCGATGACCTTTTGACCACCGCATCCGATACACGACCGACTCTGGGCAGGTATGAAATTATAAAGCAGCTGGGCAAAGGTGCAATGGGAATCGTTTACCTTGGCCAGGATCCCAGAATTAATCGAACGACAGCAATTAAAACGTTTAAGTTTGGCGATGAATTTGATCCTGAAGACATACAGGATTTAAAGGCAAAATTCTTCAGAGAAGCAGAAAGTGCGGGTACTCTTTCCCACCCCAACATTGTTACCATATATGATGCAGGAGACGAACATGACCTGGCATACATTGCCATGGAATTTTTGGAGGGAGAAGACCTCGAAAAACATGTAAAAAAGACCAATTTGCTTCCCATGGTCAGGGTTATCGATTATGTTGCGGATATTGCCAATGCCCTTGATTATGCTCACCAGAAAGGAATTGTTCATCGTGATATCAAACCGGCGAATATCATGCTGTTGGATTCAGGCATAGTTAAGATCACTGATTTCGGTATTGCCAGAATCACCGCTATTTCTCAGACACAAACCGGAATAGTAAAAGGGACTCCATATTATATGTCACCGGAACAGTTTTCCGGTCAAAAAGTGGATGGCAGATCCGACATTTTCTCCCTGGGTACCATGTTTTTCCAGCTTTTAACCGGTGAACTTCCTTTCGTCGGTGAAAACCCTGCGGCCCTGATGAATAACATCATGAATGCCCTTCATCCGAACCCGAAATCAATCAATCCTAAAATTTTAACTCCGATTGTAACAATTATTAATAAGGCCCTTGAGAAAGACCGGGGAAATCGCTATCAACGCGCATCACAAATGTCTGCCCATTTAAAAGAGGTCAGAAAAAAGATTGATGCCGCTATGGCTAAAAATAAACACAAATAACCACCGGTGAAGATCGATGGGTGGAATGCTTGACCTGTTATACTTTTTGTTATATAAAATAATTACATATGACGGCTTGGCAAAAAGTCTAAAAACCACTTTTCACCAATAATATTAAGTTTTATTATTTAACTATTTGTTTAAATTTATAATATCATTAGCCAGTTCAGGCATTAGGCGGAAGTAAAAACGTAACACTCAAAACCGGATGAATTTGGCTTTTTACCAGTTCACCAATAATAACCCCAGTTTTAATATGATAATTAGCGAATCGGCAGGTATAACCGACATTGGTAAAAAAAGAAAAATCAATGAAGATTCGATGTTTCTTGATGATAAACTGGGGCTTTATCTTATTGCTGACGGCATGGGTGGACATCGCGCCGGTGAAGTGGCCAGCAATATGGTGGTCGAAACGATAAGTAGCTATATAAAAAAGCTAGGCGAAGATGATGATACACAGGAATTCAGCACCCCTGACCAAACACTTTCAAGCGAAGCGAATCATCTTATCTCCGCTATCAGACTGTCAAATCGAATTGTCTATCAAGTTTCCAATGGAAATGAAGGGTATCGCGGGATGGGATCTACTTTATCTGCGGTTTATTTCAATAAAGATACCTTTATTGCAGCAAATGTGGGTGACAGTCCAATATATTTAATACATAATGGGGATATTGAACTTATTTCAGTGCCTCATACCGTAATCGCAGAAGTTGGTACACAAAACCTGGAGGGTCCCAGACCACTTGGCCCTGAATTTTATAATATGCTCACACGAGCCGTTGGAACAGATGAAACGGTCAAACCGGATATCTGTGAAATCCCTTACTTCAAGGACGACATTATTGTTATATGTTCAGATGGCTTAAGCGGAAATGTCACTCCCAATGAAATGCTTGATGCCGCATTGAATAAAAGTTCGCAAACGGCCGGGCGTTATCTCCTTGACCTGGCAAACGAACGAGGAGGGGATGATAATATATCGGTGATTATAATCAAAATAAAAAGAGCTTATTCAAGCGCAAAGGGAATCAGGCGGATTATTTGGCGTATTCTGGAAGGATATAATAATTTTTTATCAAAAAAGAGGGTTTAACGATGCCAGTTTTAACATTAAAATTTAAAGACAAGGTTATCCAAAATTTTCCACTCCAAAAAGAAAGATCATTCACCATCGGCAGGCGAAGCGACAACGATATTGTCATTGAAAACCTTGCGGTATCCGGTAATCATGCAAAAATTGACTCGGCAGGTGATGGTTTTGTGTTAACAGACCTGCATAGCAAAAATGGCTGCTTTGTAAATGAAAGGCTGGTAACATCTCATTGGCTTAAACATGGAGATATCATTAACATCGGCAAGCATTCCCTCGTCTTTGAATACCTGCAGAATGAAACTCGTCCCGCAGGGCCTTCCGGTGATATGGACAAGACCATGGTAATGGACACCAGTAAATACAGAGACATGATGTCAAAGAGTGACTCCAAGACCGCTTCACCCAGAATGAAAAAAAATGAGCCCGGCGGTTTTTTATCCTATTTATCCGGTGGTGAGGGTGAAGTTGAAATCACCAAAAAACTTTTAAAAATCGGTAAAGACCCCTCCTGCGATATTGTAACCAGCGGGCTTGGTATTGGCCGGACTGCGGCAACCATAAGTAAAAGACCCAATGGCTTATACTTAAGCTTTGTGGGTGGTATGTCAAAAATAAAGGTGAATAACAAAATTGTAAAAGAATCTGTGGCGCTTAAAGAATTCGATATCATCGAACTGGGCTCTATTAAGATGCAATTTTTTACCAAAGAATAAGGACGTGATGAATTCGTAAAAACTTGAATTTACCACAGAGAACGCGGAAATCACAGTGGTAACTAATTAATGGGTCGGGGAGTTTCTCCCCATAGGACATTTTGGTAGACCGTTAGCGCTTTATTGATAGTCAGCGATCCGTATGAGGGAAAGCCCTATCGCCCAAGCGATCTTTAACAAAAGAGTACAACACTCCGTACACGCCCCCTATCCTTTGCGTTAAGTCCATACAGGCAGAGACGATCATTGCCGCCGTGGGAATCTGTCTGCTGGGGCTGGCTCAAATCTAATCTCAGCGAGATAGCTGCCGTAGGTCAGTCCTCTGCTAAGATTGTTAAGGATCGCTTGGGCGATAGGGCTTTCCCTCATACGGACATAACGGAGATTGAAAAACTCCCCGACCTAAATAGCGCTTTAATAAGCTTCAATGAAGATAGCCTTTATCCACTATCATCTCAAAACAGGTGGCGTCACCACTGTTTTAAGCCAACAGATAAAGGCTATCCAAAATTCATGTGACACTTTTGTACTCACCGGTTCTGACCAAAAACCTTCTTTCCCTGTGGATAGTGTATTTATCCCGGGACTTGGATATGACAGCCTCGCCACAAAAAAACCTCCCCCTCATCAAGTTGCCGAATCGATTATCAATGCAATTTCAGAAAAATTCGGTAGCCCATGCGATGCCCTGCATGTACATAACCCCATTCTGGCTAAAAACGCTGATTTTTTAAAGATATTAAGCGAACTTCAAAAAAGAAAGATAAAACTTTTTCTGCAGGTCCACGATTTTGCCGAAGATGGCCGTCCCAATCTCTACTTTTTAGATCAATATTTACCTGATTGTCATTACGGTGTGATTAATTCCCGTGATTACGATATATTACTAAAGGCCGGACTCAAGAAAGAGGGGCTGCATAAAATTTTCAATATGATTGAACCTTTTTGTTTAACAAATAGGGCTAAATATATTGATAATATTGTACTTTATCCCATCCGTGCGATCAGGAGAAAAAATATTGGAGAAGCCATTCTGGTATCACTTTATTTCAAAAGCCGGGAAAAACTCTCCATCACCCTGCCGCCGAACAGCCCGGCCGATTTTGGCAGCTATAAAGGGTGGAAAAATTTTGTAGCACATAACAACATCAATGTTGAATTTGAATCCGGACTAAAAAACGAATTTTCACAGCTTGTGTTATCGTCCAGGTTTATGATTACCACCAGTATCAGTGAGGGTTTTGGATTTTCATTTGTTGAACCCTGGAGCGCCCAAAAGCTGATCTGGGGAAGAAAGCTCCCGGAAATATGCCGCGATTTTGAAAAAAACGGTATCAACCTTGACCATCTCTATTCCAAGCTGGTTGTTCCGTTGGAATGGATCGAAAAAAACAAATTTTATCAAAAATGGAGCGGCTGTATTTTAGAAATCTGTAAACGGCTTCACTATGATATAGATAAACCAAGCATTGAAAAAATATTTTCTCAGATGGTAGCAAAGGAAACCATTGATTTTGCCCTTCTGGATGAACCGTTTCAAAAAGCAATCATTTCTCAGGTGATGTCGAGTCGGAAGGAAAAAAATGTATTAATCAGACTTAACCCTTATCTTGCATCCGTGGGTATGGTCACGGATAAACAAAGGTTGATACAACACAATATGAAGGCAGTGCTTTCAAATTACAGTAAACAGATATATAAACAAAAACTCCTTCAAATATATAAAAAAGTGATGTGTGTCTCTGTATCACAACGTATTGATAAAAAAATACTGCTGTCCTGTTTTATTGATCCCCGTCATTTCAGCCTGCTAAAATGGTGTGAATACAGTGAATAAAGACCTGTTTGAAAAATATTTAATCCCCCTCTCCCCTCTTCCGACACCGTTACAGCAAAGCGGAAAGCTCGATAAAAAAATTAAATGCATCCTTTTTGATATTTACGGCACCCTGTTTATCAGTGGCTCAGGGGATATTGGAACTGCTAAAAAAATTTTGCAGGAAACAGACAAAATTGAGTATCTGCTGGAAAAATTCAAAATCAAAATAAATAGCAAAACACTTTTAAAAAATTTCTTCCAAACCGTTAAAAACCAACATGAAAAATCAAGGAAAACAGGCATAGACTACCCTGAAATCGAAATAGATAAGATATGGATGCGTGTGATTGGGGAAGATAACTCTCAGACTGCCAGGGAATTTGCCCTTGAGTTTGAGTTGATTGTCAATCCTGTCTATCCCATGCCCTATCTAAAACAGGTGCTGCGCGAATTAAAAAATAGGCATATCATCGTGGGGATTATTTCAAACGCCCAGTTCTTTACTCCGTATCTGTTTGACTGGTTTCTAAAATCAGATCTTGATAACCTTGGATTTGAGCCGAACCTGACTCTCTTTTCTTACAAGTTCGGATATGCAAAACCCTCTTCTTTTCTCTTTGAAGTTGCCTCTTCAAGGCTTAAACAGGTTAATATTCCAGCAGGTTCGGTTCTTTATGTGGGAAATGACATGTTAAATGATATCTATCCTGCTCAAAAGACGGGTTTTATGACCGGACTTTTTGCCGGTGATGCCAGATCCTTAAGATTACGATCCGATGAACCGCTTTGTGAAAATCTATCCGCCGATATTATAATCACCGATTTGATTCAGCTTCTTGGTTACGTAAATTAGTGGTCAAGCATTTACCGGGGGATAAGGTAAATATCCACTTCAAGCTGACGCCCTTTGACCTGCACCGGATGGGAATGTTTTAGCAAACTGTCCTTTATTTGCTTCCCGGACAAACGCTTCACAGCATCCGCTGATACAATAATATGGGCATCCAGGTCCCGGGTCAGCGACTGAAGTCGGGAGGCCAGGTTCACCGTATCCCCGACCAGAAGATAGGAAAGCCGGTTCGGACTTCCGATATTGGCTGCCACCACCTGCCCGGAATGTATGCCGATGCCATGAGACAAGATGGGACGGCCCTGAGAGGCAAATTTTTGGTTCAGCGTTTCCAAACGATTTTTCATTCCAAGGGCAGCGGAAAAGCCCTTTTCCGCATGATCTTTGCAGGGGATGGGGGCACCGAAAACGGCGTATATTTCATCCCCCAAAAACTGAAGGATCAGGCCGGATTGTTCTTCAATGGCGGCACTCATTTCTTTGAAATAATCATTTAAGATGCGAACAATCATTTTAGGATCATGGGACTCGGTCATTGGCGTGAAATCCTTTAAGTCAGCGAACAGTACCGTGACCTCCTTGTATTCCCCATCCAGCGGGATACGACCGGAAATGATCTCATCCCTTACTTCAGGCGCCACATATTTTCCAAACGCATCCCGCAGCAGTTCTTTTTCCTTTAAACCCTGGATCATTTTATTGGCAGCATCTCCCAGGATCCCCACCTCGTCATTGGAAATCACATTTACCTGTGTATCCAGGTCACCTTTTTGTATTTCTTTCAGGGTCAGCAGCATCTCGTTCAGCGGATCTGAAATTGACCGGCTATGGAAATTTTTGCCGTGCCAGTGACCTGTGTAAGCTCGCCTTTGGGGAAGAAAACAGGGATCAGGGTTTTTCTGGCATGGGATTCCAGCCCGAAAAATATGATGGCAGAAGAAATAAATC
>JAXHVO010000098.1 GCA_034189135.1 Thermodesulfobacteriota bacterium
TTAACGAGTTGCCAATGCAAGTAAATTATGCATTTTCTGGAAAATCTTCGTTTTACTTCTATGCGATTTTACATCGTAAATTCAAACAGTTTTCAATTGTCGTTCAGACACTAATTAAAGAAACTTTCAATGGCATTGAACTGGTGAGTGGCCAGGCGTATCACAGAATCAAAACAGCTCGGTGAAATGCCGAGGCGGCCAAACGCCTGGTGGTCAAAATTTGGAACAAATCTTTCCCCACTGGTTCCAATTTCCAGGCTGTGGGCAATAATATCCGCCAGGTGAACAATGGTCGCATGTGCCTGGTTATTTGCACCTGAGGGATTGTGATGATAGAATACATTGTTTCCAATGGAAAGGGGAATCTTCCATTTTTTTAATAAATCTTTGCCGATATCTGTGTGTTTGCAGCCAAGGCCTTTCTTTTCTTGCGTATGAAGAAGTTCTTTTGAACTTTCAGCTCTGAATAATATTTGTTTAAACGGTTCAGGGTAATATTTATAAAGTACCAGCCTGCCAATATCATGCAGGAGTCCTGATACAAACAACTGTTCTGTTTGAGTTATATTTTTATATGCACATAAAACTCTGGAAATGATCGCGCATATCAGACTGTGTTTTAAAAAAAGATGCATGTCAATCATGTCTTGAGGAATATCTTTAAAAATAGAAATAACGCTGATTCCTAATGCAAGACCCGATATTTCCTGGGTCCCGATGAGTGTTACCGCCCGCGAAATGGTATCTACTCGGGTGGGAAAGGCATAGACTGGCGAATTGACTATTTTCAGCAGGATTGCTGTCAGGCTGGGGCTTTTGCTAACGACCCGGGCAATGTCGTCGGCAGAGGCCAAAGGGTTTGCAATAATTTCATTTAGCTCAAATACTGTTGAGGGGATCTCTGGAAGTTTAATTTTTTGGTAAGCAATATTATTACGCAGGTCAGTTATTAATTTTTCTTTAGCATCCGCTATTATCCCCATTTTTTTCTTTTCGGATATATAGGTATCTTGCTGAATCTTATATAAAACAGATAAGCGGAAAAGTTCTTGCATGGCCGGATGTTGAAGATCGACATGGCGGAATAGATGTTGTGTCCTTTTTTTTAATGTGTCCAGTGCTTCCGAGTCAATTTCCTTTGCGGGGGTCTCTGCAAAATCCGGTTCATCTGCCACTACCTTTACCTCGGCGATTCCCCACATTTTTAATATTCTAACATGCTTTGATTGTATTTTCAGGTTTTTTGCCAAAAGAAGTCTTGTGTTCAGATCTCTAACATCTTCTGCCAGCACCATATTTTCTTTTAAGCGATTTACGGGAATGGTACCCATTTTTTTACCTTAAGTATGATCGATTGATTAATAGAATAGAACAGCTGCCTTTCCTCTTACTGCATGCAAGTTTCATACCGAGCAAACTGATAACATAACCTGCTGATATGACATATAATAATCAACTAAAAAGAGTCATTTGTCAAAAATAGTGGCAGTTCGATCAGCCAAACGTCAAGAAATTGTCGTTTTTGGATGTTTTAAAACGCTTTGCTGCCGTACGTTCATTTCCAGATAAGATGGTCAATTCGGGTACCGGGCAAACAGGCCATTTCCCGGACGAACCTCAGGTTTCATGCATTGTTGTGCCCAGTCGGGCATTAAAATTTATAAAAGGCGATATAAACAATTATTGAAAAAGAAGAAGTGATTGAAAATGATAACGCAGAATATGACACCATAGACAGTCGGTGATTCATTGTTTTTGCTTTTTAAGCATTTTCATATGCTTTTCAGTGGTAAGCTTCATGGTATCATTCTTGACATAGTGGTTGGTATGGATATCCTCTTTTTTGGCAGTTTGAATTTCAAGCGCGTGTTTCCCAATAATAATAATATCGTTATTCTTTAAATCCTTTTTGGTAATCCTGACTTTATTAAGGTAGGTGCCGTTGGTACTGTTTAAATCTTCAATATAATATGCACCGCTCTGTTCAACAATCCTTGCATGAAGCTTGGAAACCGCCAAATTTTCAATAACGATATCATTTTCTGCACTTCTGCCGATCGTTATTTCATTTTTTTCGGACTCAATGGTCTTGAGAACTTTTTCATTAAATTTTAGCGATATTGACAGCATGACGTACCTCCTGATGTATGGTGATTATTTTAACCCAGTCCAGATAGAATTGTCAATCCAAACCGCATACAAGCCGCTCAATACCCATTTCTTTTACAAAAAAATAAACTGATCGGGGAATTTTAAAACGTTTAATCACATGAATCCATTGGCCTGACGAAAATATCTGACCGATAAGCCAAGAGCTTGAAATGGGGGTGGACAGTGACAGAATTCAGGGGTACAACACCTGAGTAGTAATAAAAAAGTGGCTGGTTATGATGGAGATGTCAGGCCCTTTCCTGCACGAGATTAAAATGGCTTCGGGCAGGAAAGGGGGTTTTTCAATATATATGAATTTATTTTGAACGGGAAAGGATGATTTCTATTCTTCTATTCTGGCTGCGTCCCTCTTCATCATCATTAGACGCTACAGGTTTAAAGTAACTGAAGCCGATGGCTGACAGTCTTTCAGGCGCTATACTGCCTTTTTCCTGAAGGAAACGTACCACGGTTGAAGCTCTGGCAGTTGACAATTCCCAGTTGCTGGGAAATTTACTCTTAAGCGCCGCTCCCACCCCGACATTATCCGTGTGACCTTCAACCAGTATATTATGATCCTCATCTTCTACGATTGATTCGGCAAAAGTAAGCAGAATTTCTTTTCCCTTTTGGTTGATTTTGGTGCTTCCGGAGTTGAAAAGTATCTTATCAATAAAAGTTAGCTTTAGTTTGCCCTCTATTTCTTCAATTTTTACCTGCTGATTTGCTATCTGCTCTTTTAGGCTTACTTCAATTTTATTTTTCGTGTCTTCAAGATGTGAAATGACCTTTGTCTTTTCTTCTACCAGTGCTTTTTCTTTTTGAAGTTTTAAATTTAAATCCCTGCTTGTTTGCACAAGATTTTGCTTTTCGTTTTCCAAGGCACTATGTTGGTTTTCCAGAGCCTTGTGTTTATCCTGCAGATCGGCCAGGTTCTTTTGGTTTTGTTCAAGCTTTTGTTGAGTATTTTGCAAGTCGGTTTCAAGTTCCAGATATTTGCCTTTTGAAACGCATGATAAAAACAACAGGCAAACAAAACACGAAATGTAAAATAAACGATTTTTTGACATGATAATTTCTCCTTTTTTAAGTTGTTTTACTACCCCTTTGCCCTAGTGGCATTAATTTATCTAGGTTTCCTTTTTAGCCCTAATGCCTTGTTAAAGCAGGGAGATAAACCCAACGGGAAGTTGCCTAATTTTTAAAAATATCACAAGGATATTGAACCTATAATACCTAGCAAAAATTGTTCCATAATAATTCTTTAATAAATATTAAAATGAATTCAAACAGTTAAGTTATATTGAATATATTAAACACCCACCCTAGGCAAAAATATGTCTAATTTAGTGCAAACATCCAGTACGTTTATGTGCAGTAAAAAGTACTAATATTTGTTTATGCGTTTTTTATAACCTTTTGCTTTAAGCCATCTCTTTGCATTTCCACTGCCAAGTTTGGCTGCCTTTTTTATATCCTTTAATCCCTTCTTTTTCTTTCCCATCTTTCTATAGGACAGGCCCCTTTGGAAATAAGCGTTTTTTGCTCTGGGCTTTATATTGATCGTTGCAGAAAAATCCTTTATTGCATTATGATATTGCTTTATTTTCATGTAAGCGATACCCCTTTGAAAGAAATGCATATACTTTGGATTTTGTTCTATCGACGTATCAAAAGCTGATATTGCTTTCTTATATTTACCCCGGTTAAGGAGATCCAGTCCGGTTTCAAATGATTCCCAGGAATTGATAATTTTAGCTGATTTGGTGAAATCACGGTTGATGATTATTAAGTTTTCCTGAACTCTGGCCAATTCCTTTTTCAATTCCTGAATTTTTTCTATTGATTTGTCATTAATTGTCTCCAGCTGTTTTATTTTTTCTTCACCTTTACCCGCTCGTTTTAGTTCATTAATGGCTTTGGCAACACCGTTCGGATCGGCTTCAATTCTCGCGGTAAGAGAATATGTTTTCCCATTCCATTTCTCCCGCAAAATTTCTGTTTTAACAATTCCTGCGCTCAAGGTGACAATCTCGTCCTTTGTTAGCTGATGATTCACAATTTCTGTTTTGGCTTCAAGATATGTACCCAGCCTTTCCAATAACAACCTTTTGACTTGCAATAATGAAATGGCTCGACAGGTAATTTTACTGTCTGCTTCGCTTGCATCATAAATATATTCTTCTTCAAAAGATAATATGCTTGCTTGGGTCACTACCGGAAAGAGAAAAATACATAAGTAAACCAGTAGATATTTTTTCATCTGGAACCTCCTTGAGGGGGAAAAATCATGTTATATTAAGTTATGGATGTAAGTGGGTTGTTTAGACTTCAGGTGGCAATCAAAGCAAATGGGCAAAATCGTTTTTTATCACATCCAGCAATTCTTCACCTATGGCGAGCCCAATATCTATAAACTGTGGGCCATATTTTTTTCCAGTCTTTGTCCGGAAGGTGGTTTTTATTTTAGCAAGCCCATCCATTCCTTTTGGATAGCGGTCAATAAATGTAGAGAGAGGGGGGTTGTAAAACAGTACCATATCCCAGACCGTATCCATAAAGTTATCCGGTCCCCACCTGAATTTATCCGCATCATACAAGCAGTCGGAGACAAGCGCACCATCAACGGTGTTTATGGCGGTATTTATTTTAAAGGCTTCATGATTATATATGGCATTGCATATATCATTCACCTCATCCGGCGAAACCGGATAGGTTTGAAGTAATTCCCTGGCAAAGATCGCTCCCTGTATGGCGTGATCTTTTCGTTTCCGCTTTATATCATGAAGGAGGCCGGCACATTGAACGATACACACTTTGCGGCGGATAAAATCTTCAGAATATTTTTCCAAAGCACCCTCAATGATCATCAAAACTCCGGAATCATGGGCGACCTTAATTGAATGTTTCATTCCATGACCAAAATCATCTTCAATATTCTCAGCGACATATGATTTCAGCCTGGTAATCAATGGGTCGGTCTTAAAATAATGGCGGGACAATTCGATTTCTCCGGTAAAATCTTTGTAAAAGTCCGGAGTTGGAAAACAGGAAACAATTTGACGGGCTCGTTTGCGAATACGAGCGTAGATAGGCACCATCTCTATGTGTCATTTATTTTAATCAAAGATAAAAAACTATACCGGGAGTGAAAAAGCTTTGCCGCATACTTTCCATACGCCATCTTCTTTTATGATATTTAACGTCTCATCGACTTCATAGGTTTCGCCAATAAAGAATAATTTACCCACAATGGTAAAAACCGGGTTTATTAAACGCTTTCTTTCACAGGTGATTCTTATTTTAGCCTCTGACTCATCTTGGCTTACGATTTCGGTTTTTACGTGGTACAACCTGCTTCTCATATAACTTAGCTTAAAACCAAGCAACTGGGCCTCTTGGGCAACCTGATTGATATATTTTTCCACAATATTTTCTTCTTCCATAAGTTCATTACAGATATATTCTGACATGGAGGCATCAAGGCTGAAATATGCTTTGGTAAATTCAACAGCCGTTTTGCCGGGAGTACTACTTTGGTCTGCCATACCCAGTATGAGTTGCAGGATTATTCCGAAAAACACCACCAGTATTACCCCTGTGATTCTGTTGTCTTTGGCCATCTATCCTTCCTCCTTTTAAAATCGGGTTCTGCATTACTCTTTAAGTCTTTGAGACCATTGCCAAACATCGCTTTTTTAAAGGTCTCTTTTTTACAAATGGTAAGGAAAAAAGCAACTGTGAAAATGCATAAATAGCATGGAAAAATATTTTAGACAAGGCCTTTTTCCGGTCTGAATTGCAGTTCAGACACCACAGCCGCGTATGTTGGCACGAAAGTGGTGGATTGGACCTTTGGGCAGATACGTAAACTTGTTTTCCCGCGGCCGACTTGATCATCAAACGGGTAGTACCGTAATCGGCCAGCACCGGCAAGTACTTCAGGTGTAAAAGAATGCTACACATACTGTTACGTATTGCATCAATTGCTTAACTTATTGATATTAAATAAATTATTGCTAAATCATTCTCTTCTGTTCTCCATGAGTGTAGCGATTTTAATCATATTTGTTTTTTTACCAGAAGCACGTTGAGAAACAACAGTATTCCCTTAATTTGTAAATTCAATAAAATCAACAGGATAAAGATTTGTCAATGTAAATCGTCGCTGTTGGTATCATGATTGCAATTAAATCAAAGCAAACAGACTGCCAATTTAAAAAGCGTGTTGGAAATTTAATCTTCGGTAAAAAGAAGGAAGGGAGGTATGTAAAATGAGACCTTATATCGAAAACTTAAAAAAGAATTATCATGGAAAATCCCGTCTATGTCTTCATAACATTGTCGGGCGTACAATTGCTCCTAAAATCTGTATACTGAACTACGAATGCAGTCATTGCGCCTTTGATCAGTGGCTGGATCATCTGGATAATACTGAACGGACTCCAATCACTAGAGAAAAAGACAGTTTAAGGGAGGGTCTACTTGCGGCTGCTTAAAAAGTATTGATCTGTTAAGTACGGTTTAGCATTTTTTTCTGGTTTGAGCCAGTTAAGGTCAACAAAGGGGGTATGCAATGAAACAAAATACAGAAAGTGAAAAAACAAGAAGAAAAAAGAAGGTGATCGGATTTCAGGTACTGGAAAATGAATGTATCTGGATGAAGGCAGGAGTGGTCAATTTTCGGATTTGTGATTGCGCCTATGACTGCAACAGCTGTGCCTTTGATAAAGGGATGCGGCGTGCAATGGGTTTAAAAGAGAGTTCTGGAGCGGAAAATGAATCACCGGCATGGGTGGAATACTTAAAAAAGAAATATCATGGTTCATCCCGGCCGTGCAGGCACGCCCTAACAGGACGTATCAATGCCCCGAAAATCTGTACGCTTAACTATGAATGCTACCATTGTTCCTTTGATCAAATGCTGGACGAAAGCGACCTTGTTCATCTGTCTGATACACCCGGCTACAAGCTGGCGTCGGGTTATAAACTGGCTGACGGTTATTATTACCATATGGGCCACAGCTGGGCACGTTTCGAGCATGGAGGACGGGTACGGGTTGGATTTGACGATTTCCTGGTAAAGCTTTTCGGTGCGTTTGGGTCGGTTGGTCTTCCGCCGTTGGGTGGGATTTTGAAACAGAATCAGGTAGGATGGACAGTCGGACGGGATTCAAATCAGGCTGCGGCCTTATCTCCTGTAACAGGTACGGTTCTAGCCGTAAATCGCAAGGCCGAGGAACATCCTGAAATTACCCATGAAGATCCTTATCACCAAGGGTGGCTTTTTATGATAGAACCCCATTTTCCCAAAAAGGATTTAAAGGGACTGTATTTTGGAAAAGAAAGTTTTGAATGGATGGAGCAAGAAGGCCAAAAGTTGATGGGGCTCATGGGGCCTGAATATGAAAAGCTGGCAGCGACAGGTGGTGAACCCATCGGTGACGTATTCGGTAATTTTCCGGAAATCGGATGGGAAAAATTGGTGGAAACATTTCTGAGGACAAAGAATATTTAAGCAGGGCAACACCAAATGGGAAGTTAATCTAAAAGGGCATCTTTGAAAAAAGCGGTGCAGTACCTGCAAAAGTAAAGAGGTGTTTCATCCAGCTCCTGGAGCCCTCCTGAAAAATGCATCAGGCAGCGTTTATCTTCGCAGTGGAAAAGATTATAAAGGTGGCCCAGTTCATGAAGGGCCACCTTTGCCGCCCGTTCATAAAAAATAGATGAAGCAGGAGCAGAACCGTCTGGATTTTTTTTTAGCCGGAACAATGACACCAGTGCGCATTTCCCCCCCTGTTTCGCCTCTCCGAAGACATAGGAAAAGATGGGAACAAAAAGATCGACGTCCACAATGCCGATCACCTTTTCATAACGGTTTAAATCACTTGCTTCAAGGTTCATAAGGATTGTCCCGGCATCATACTGAAGCCGTTTGTCGTCAAAAGCAAAGGCTGGATTTTTTGCCGGGGGGATCATTTTGGTCGAAAGGTTTAAATAGGCAATCATATTGCCCGCGATCACCTTGGAGACGATTTCAGGTATGTCTCCGAAGGGTAGGATCCCGACGGGTTTTGTTTTCGAGTCCATAGGAAAGAGCATTCTCCCCACACGCCTAAATCTTTTCTTTCAAATGATACCGCTTTATCTTTTTATGAAGAGTCACCCGGTTAATATTTAGGATCCCGGCAGCCTTGGTGACATTCCAGTCACATTCTTCCAGGATTTGACGGATGTGTTGTTGTTCCATTTCCACAAGTGATCGTGCCTTTGTAAAAGAAACCGAGGAGGGCTGGAGAAAAGAAAAGTCTTTGATTTCAAGCTTACGAGATTTGGAAAGGACCACCGCCCTTTCAATGGCGTTTTCCAGCTCTCTGACGTTTCCGGGCCAATCGTATTGTTTTAGTAGCTTAATCGTTGGGGGAGATACATGATCCACCCGCTTGGTAGTCTCCTGGCTGTATTTGTCCAGAAAATGTTGAATTAACAAAGGGATATCCTCTTTTCTTTCTCTTAAAGGAGGTATTTTGGTTTTGATTACGTTAATCCGATAAAAAAAATCCTCCCGGAAACTGCCAGCTGCAATCTTTTTTTCCAGATTCTCCCGGGTAGCTGAGATAAGCCGAAAGTCGACTTCGATGGGTTGACTGTTTCCAATCCTGGCAATTTTCTTTTCTTCCAAGACGCGCAGAAGATCGACCTGCATTTTTGGGCTGATCTCTCCGACTTCGTCAAGAAAGAGTGTTCCTCCGGAAACAACTTCCAGGTAACCTTTTCGTGAATGGGTGGCTCCAGTGAAAGCACCTTTTTGATGACCGAAAAGCTCGCTTTCCAGCAGGGAATCCGGCACTGCACCGCAGTTGATTGCAATAAAGGGGAGGTTGGCTCGGCGACTTTTTGCATGTATGGCCTTAGCGACAAGTTCTTTTCCTGTACCCGTTTCACCTGTAAGTAGAATGGAAGAGTTGCTTAAAGCAATATCCGGGATCAGTTTGAATATTTCCTCCATGGCGGGAGATTGACCGATAATGTTGTCAAAACGGGTGATTTGTTCCAGTCGTCCTTTAAGGTAATTATATCTGGTTGCAAGTTTCTTCTGGTATGCCACCTTTTCCATCACCAGGGAGAGTTGTTCCGGCTTAAACGGCTTGAGCAGGTAGTCGGCCGCACCCATTTTCATGGCTTTAACCGCTGTTTCAATAGAACCGTAAGCGGTAATAATAATGACGGTTGTATCGGGATAATCAGTTTTTACACGTTCCAGCAGTTCAATACCATCCATTCCCGGCATTTTTATATCGACAAATAAAACCTCAAAGGGAAACGTCTCCAGCTTTTCCAGAGCTTCCGCACCTGAAGATGCCGCACCCACCACATGACCGTATTTTTCAAACCAGTGAAGAAATGATTCCCGGATAATCATTTCATCGTCCACGATCATAATGCTTAATTTTTTGTCCATGGCTTTCCTCCAATGTCTTCCATGAAAACTAACAGGAAGGAAAATTCAATATAAAGGAACTCCCTTTGCCTGTATGGCTGCTTGCTTTAACAGTTCCCCCGTGATTTTTGGTGACCCCATAAACAATTGATAGTCCAAGACCGGTGCCTTCTCCCTGCGGTTTGGTGGTAAAAAATGGATCAAATATATGGCCCAGATTTTCTTCAGCAATTCCAAACCCTGTATCCTGGATCTCTATGCGAATATTTTTACCGGATTTGTTCTTTTTTGAAACGATTTGAAGGCGACCTCCATCCGGCATGGCTTCAATACTGTTGAAAATCAGGTTCAAAAAGCACTGCTTTAGGCTGCCGGCATCACCCATGGCCAGTAAAGGACTGGGAGACAGTTTAGTTATGAGGCGAATACTCTGCAGTTCCATCTTATGATGCGTCAATGAAATGACAGCCTGAAGAATATCATTAAGGTCGATGGTCGTTTTTGCAGGCGGGGGTTCCCTGGAAAAAGAAAGAAGTCCGGAAACTATATTTCCGCACCGCTCCAGCTCGTTTGACATGAGAGAAAGAAATTTATTAAACTTTTTCATATCCTCCCGGCTTGGCTTATCTTGTTGCAAAATATTTTGCATAAGGCTGGTGAAGGTGATTAATCCCTGGATAGGGTTATTGATCTCATGAACACAGCTGGCCACCAGCTTTCCCAGGGAGATCATTCGATCCTCCTGTACCAGTTTGTTTAAGTTCGATTTTATCTCTTTTTCCCTATGTTCCCATTTAAACGAAATCGCTTTGGTGATATCCCTGCATATTTCGATCACCCTTAGAATTTCTCCGGTGGAATCTTTTAAGGGATAGGTGGTCATGTTACAGTACTGGGGCTTCTTTATTGAATCGGTTCGTTCGTGAATCACGTGGGCGGATTTTCCGGTTTTCATGGTCTCTAAAAAGGGACACCCCAATTCAGGCTGCAAACTTGAGCAAGGGGCTTCCAGTCCACGGAAGATTTCATAACAGTGCGCCCCGGTGGCTTCCTCTTTCGTCTTTTTTACAATTTTTAAGTAGGCATCGTTGGCATCGGCAATGGTAAAGTCGGTATTCAAAACCACAATGGCAGCGTTACTTTGCTGTATAAGAAAGTCGGAAGACATCTTTTCAAGGGCCATCTGGCGCTGAGCATGTTTGAGTTGCAGATTGATCATAAAAAAGGTTCTCAGCAACCTGCCGATGTTATGCTCAAAAATGCCCACCCTTTTGGGACGCAGCCGAATAAGATCAAGAAGGACTTCCTTGCTGTTGGTTAATTCGATGATACCGTCCAGGTCTTTTATCTTAAAAAAGTCCAGGAAATTATCGGTAGTGTAAATTCCCATCTCTTTAGCAATGAGAAGACCTTCTGCCGTTGGTTCGATATCACAAACACCGACAATATTAACCTTTAGATAAGGGAAAGATTCCTCTTTAAGAAGATCTAAAAAGAATTTGCAAGCTCGGCCGCCGCCGACGATTGCCAAATTCAGGGACAACATGTCCGTCATACTTTCTTTGGTTTGATTATTTAGCTGCATGATTTATCCTCATAATGAGTGTGTGAAGCAAAAATCATGTTCAGGCAAAAGCCGAATATCATCCCGGCAACGCTGTGGATGTCAACTCAGGTCTAATTTTTCGACGGACATCCACTTGGTGATGTCTTGGGCGGCGAGCTGGGAAGAATTCTATCTATCACAACAATGGGGCAATGGTGGCTTGAAATGCAAAGTATTATGGCCTAAAAGCCTTGTAATGTCAATGAATTTTGGCTGCCATTTGAAATTCAAACGCGGCAGGTACATATTTTGGGCAGAAGGTGGCGGGTTGACCCTTGATGCATGTCATGAAGAATGTATGCAATCGATATTGCAGATAAAAACGCACTAGGCATCGTAAGTTATTACGCTTTCTATTGACCCATGGAAAAAAATGAACTATGTTCATTTCATAAAGCCTTTAACAATGGTGAAATAATGTTCAAATATTTTAAAAATCTTCGCAACAGCCTGGTTTCAAAACTTATTATCACTGTGGGTATCACCATGCTGCTGGGCATATCTATCTGGGCTTATTTTAGTATTAAATACCAGAAGGAAAAGATTACCGAAGGTGCAGTTTCAGGTGCCGACCGGTTAAGTACCACCATTAAACTCGGAACCCATTATGCCATGATGCTGAATTCAAGGGATGATATCAACCAGATCATACAGAATATAGGCAAACAAAAGGAAATTGAAAATATACGAATCTATAATAAAGAAGGTGAGATTAAATTTTCCAATAAAACGGACGAGGTCAATGAGAGGACAAATATCAAAGCCGAGGCGTGTGATATCTGCCACCGGTCCGAGCCCCCCACCGTCGATTTATCTCTGGATGAACGGATACGAATTTTCGATTCTAAAAAAGGCTATCGTCTGCTTGGAATTATCAGTCCCATTTATAATGAGACCGGCTGT
The DNA here is from genome assembly GCA_034189135.1 of Thermodesulfobacteriota bacterium. Taxonomy (NCBI): domain Bacteria; kingdom Pseudomonadati; phylum Thermodesulfobacteriota; species Thermodesulfobacteriota bacterium. The sequence continues at coordinate 12,102 of JAXHVO010000098.1, forward strand.
TCAACCGGATGCCATGTTCATCCGGAAGATAAAAAAATCCTGGGAGCACTTGATTTGGTGGTCTCCCTTGAGGAATCTGATCGGGAGATTTATAACTTTGAAAAAGGAATCTTTGCCCTTAATGTATTTGTTTTTCTGCTGACCTCTGCAATCATATTTATTTTTGTGCTGAGATTCGTAAACCATCCCATAAAAAGGCTGATAAAAGGGACAAGGCTGATAGGAAAGGGAGATTATTCCACCCAGGTCATTGTGGACCAGGACGATGAAATGGGACAACTGGCTACCGCCATCAACAAGATGGGTTCTGAGATAAATGAAAAGCAGGTTGAGCTGAACAGACAGCGGGATGAATACCAGAATCTGTTTGAGCTTGTCCCCTGTCTGATTACGGTCCAGGATAAAAATTACAAGCTGCTCAAGTACAATCGGGAATTTTATGAAACATTCGGTCCTGAACCTGGAGACTTCTGTTATCATGCCTATAAGGGGCGGAATAAAAAATGCAAAAACTGTCCGGTTGAAGAAACATTTTTAACCGGCCGGTCATACTTCAGCGAAGAAACCGGTATTAATAAAGATGGGACCACCACTTATTGGTTTGTTAAATCTTCTCCCATCAGAAATGCACAAGGCGAAATTGTTGCCGCAATGGAAATAAGCCTGGATATTACATCCAGGAAACAGCTGGAAGAGAAATTAAAACAATCTGAAAAAAAATATCACGATATTTTCAGTAATATGCCTGATCCTGTTTTTGTCCTGGATGCCGATACCTTTAAAATTCTCGATTGCAACGACATGGTCGAGGATGTTTACGGGTATTCCAAGGATGAGATGCTGAATGAGTCCTTCCTTAGACTGTTTAAGGAAGAGGAAAAGGATCAATATGCAAGCAGATTAAAGACGTCTGCGGTGATAAACCGTGCAAAGTGTATGAATAAAAATGGCGGTACGCTTTTTATCAGCGTGAGGATTTCAGCCTCCGAGTCTGAGGGGCAAAAGGTTCTGCTTGTTACCACCCCTGATATAACCAAGCGGCTAGAAACCGAACAACAGTTAATCCAGGCCGGTAAGATGGCTACCTTGGGCGAGATGTCCACCGGCGTGGCACACGAACTCAACCAACCTCTATCGGTGATTAAAACAGCGAGTAGCTTTTTTATCAAAAAGATTAGGAAAAAGGAGCGTATCAAAGATGACATCCTTTTATCCCTGTCGGAAGAGATAGACAGCCATGTGGACCGGGCGGCAAAAATTATCAACCACATGAGAGAATTCGGCCGGAAGTCCGATATAAAGCTGGTAAAGGTACAGGTAAATGATGTGATTAAAAGATCTTTCGAAATGTTCAGCCAGCAGCTACGGGTCAGAGGAATCGACGTGGCCTGGGATATCAACGAAGATCTTCCCATGATAATGGCAAACCCGGACCGCCTTGAACAGGTGTTTATCAATCTTCTGGTTAATGCAAGGGATGCCATTGAAGAGAAATGGAAATTAAATTTACGCAAAAATGACAGCGGAAAAATAACTCTGATAACAAGAGCTGAAGAAAAAAGAGTGGTGACTGAGGTCTGTGATACGGGACTGGGAATTCCAGCAGCCATATCTGATAAGATATTTGAGCCTTTTTTCACCACCAAGGAAGTGGGTGAAGGCACAGGTCTGGGACTTTCCATCAGCTACGGCATTATAAAAGAATGTGGGGGGACCATAACGGTCGCTTCCAGCAAGGAAAAAGGCACATGCTTTACCATTGCGTTTCCCATACCGAAAGAAGAGAAACCAGAGGGCTGATATGGTGTTCTAATTATTATTGTTGAAATTTTGTTGAAAAGATGATAAGGCGCTTAGAATTTTCCAAAAAAATGGTCAATATACAAAAAGGAGAAGGTACATGGTAAATTCAGAGAGTTGGGATTGGGAAATCGGTGAAAAAAAGATTCCAACGGGCCATTGGAATGATAAATTTAAATGGGTTGAAGAACCTTATGCCAGTCCTGACGGAGAGAAGGTGGCTGCAATTGTTAACCTGGATGAAGGCGAATTCTCCGTATGTGTAAATGGAGAAATATGGAAAAGCGTTTTTGATAAAATCTGGTACCTTCGATTTTCGCCAGATGGCCGTTTAACCGCTCTGGTGTCGGAAATGGCTGAATGGACGGTTGCGGTGGATGGTATTGCCTGGGAAAATAAATTCGGCTACGCATGGGATACAGTTTTCAGTACGGACGGTAAAAATATTGCGGTTTCGGTTCAACAGGACATGCAGTATGGTATGGCAGTAAACGGTGTGGTTTGGGAAAAGATGTATCCCAATATGACCAATACAGCCTTAAGCCCGGATGGAAAAAGAACAGCTGCCGCAGTTCAAGTGGGAGAATTCGGCGAAGCTGAAATTCACAAATTTCAGGAAGGTGCATTCACTGCAACGATAGACGGTATAGCCTGGGACAAGAAGTTTGTCAATGTATGGAATATGGCCTTCAGTTCGGACAGCAAAAAGCTTTCTGCTGAAGTCAGGCTCAATTTGTACGATTACACCGTTGCTGTTGACGGCGTGGTTTGGGATAAAACTTTCAGTTGCATCTGGGAGCCGATTTTCAATCCCCGGGGAAATGGCGTTGTTGCCCCGATACGGGTGGACGGAAAATGGACCCTGGCAGAAAATGGCAACCTGATATGGGATCAAAGGTTTTTTCAGCTGTGGCACCAGATGTACAGTCCTGACGGAAAAAAACTGGCAGCCATTGTGGCTCCAAAATACGGAAGATGGACACTGGCCGTGGACAGCAAGCCCTGGTCGGTCACTTTCAAGGATTTTGTTACCGATGCGGTTTTCAGCCCGGACAGCCAAAGGCTGGCAACCCTTGCCAAGGATGGTGATTCATGGAAAGTTGCCGTGGATGGCTCACTATGGTCAAACACCTTTGACATGGCATGGAAACCTGTTTTCAGCCCGGACAGCAAACGGGTGGCCACAAAAGTGGAAAAGAACGGAAAATACACCATAGCGGTTAATGATAAGTTGTGGAATAAAGAATGTGGAAATGTGTGGGACCCGATCTTCAGCCCGGACAGCAGTAAGATTCTCCTCAGAACCATTGAAGATGGTGTATATTACAGACGTATTATTCCGGTCGGCGATATATGCTGATAAAGGAGGGAAAATGCACGATCTTTATAATTTTGTAACCGGCCCCCTCGCATGGGCAGCTTTCATCATCTTTATCGCAGGCGGCCTGTACCGACTGATAAACATGCTCTATCTTATTAATAAAAAAGAAAAATTCATTTATACTTACATGAGTTTCAAATACAGTCTGCGCTCTATTTTTCACTGGATCATACCTTTTGCCACCGTTAACTGGAAAAGGCACCCTGTGTTAACTATTGTGACCTTTGCTTTTCACCTGTGTCTTGTCATAACACCTGTTTTTCTTTTATCACACGCAATTCTTTGGGATGAATCCTGGAATATCCGCTTATGGACCCTTTCCGATGACGTGGCGGATATAATGACCCTTATCGTGGTCGGATCCTGCGTTTTTTTTCTCGTCCGCAGGCTGGTGTCCCCGGAGATTCAGTTCGTAACCACGGTGTCAGACTACGCAATACTGGCTGTTGTGGCCGCACCGTTTATCACGGGGTTTATCGCTTATCATCAGTGGTTTAATTACCCGCTATTCATGATTCTCCATATTGTATCCGGAGAAATCATGCTGATTGCAATTCCCTTTACCCGCTTGAGCCATATGTTGTTCTCACCTTTCACCAGGGCATATATGGGATCTGAATTCGGCAGTGTTAGAGGGGCAAAGGACTGGTAAGTCTAAGCAGTGATATGGATCACTCATTTTTTAATTGAAATTGGCTCATTGGGGAGATTATTAACATGGCAGAACCCGCAAAAATTGCAGAAAAAACGATCTCTGATATTGGGTTAGACGTAGGTAAGGCAAAACTTACCGATGACCGAATAGAAAAAGTGATAAACAGCGTAATCAAAAATGAAACCGGTGCACGCTTGAAGACTTATGTTGAAACATGCATCCATTGTGGTCTTTGCAGCGAAGCGTGTCATTATTATCTTTCCCATGATAACGATCCTTCTTTTTCACCGGTGGGGAAAGTAAAGCAAACCATGTGGGAAATGTTGCGGAAAAAGGGGAAAGTCAGCCCCGATTTTATCAAACGGGCCGCTGTGATTGCTCACACCGAATGTAATCTATGCAAGCGTTGCGCGCAGTATTGTCCATTCGGGATAGACATTGCTTACATAATGACGGTGGTCAGGCGGATTGTTCACCGACTGGGCTGCACCCCTCAGTATATTCAGGATACCGCCCACAGTCATTCAGTGACCCTGAATCAGATGTGGGTCAAGGGTGATGAATGGCCGGATACATTGCAGTGGCAGGAAGAGGAAGCCCAGGCCGAAATTCCGACCTTAAGGATCCCTCTGGAAAAAGAGGGGGCAGACATCATGTACTCCGTAATCGCTCCTGAACCGAAATTTCAAGCGCAACTGATTTACCAGGCTGCTGTCATCCTGGATGTTGCAGGTGTGAACTGGACCATGCCTGCTACAATGGGTTGGGACAACAGCGATATGGCCATGTTTACCGGTGATAATGAAATTATGGGACGAATTAAACGGGCTCACTATGAAACAGCGGCCAGGCTTAAGGTAAAGAGAATTGTTATGGGAGAGTGCGGTCACGCTTTTCGTTCGGTTTACGATATGGGGAATCGCTGGCTCGGATGGCAGATGCCCCCCATACCCATCGTCCATGCGATCGATTTCTACTATGAAATAATAAAAGAAGGTAAAATAAAGATTAAGAAAAAATATGAAACCCCTGTGACCCTCCACGATCCATGCAATGTGGTCAGGGGGGGAGGGCTTCATGAAAAGGCCCGTTATGTGGTAAACGCAATTTGTGAGAATTTGATTGAAATGCATCCCAACCGTGAACACAACTACTGCTGCTGTGCCGGTGGTGGGGTGATCAACTGTGGGCCTCCATATAAAATGACACGAATTGACGGCAACCGGGTAAAAGCAGAGCAGTTGTTTGCGGCAAAAGCAAAAGGAGCCCAGACCCTTATTGCACCCTGCCACAACTGCCACAGTGGTCTTGAAGATATTAATCATCATTACGGCGTCGGGCAGGAGATAAAGTTCATAGGTGATATCCTCTATGAAGTCATGGAGAAACCGGAAGTGGAAGAAGGAGAAAAAGAATGAAAAAAGCGGCCGTATTTATTTTCGCCATAACAGTGGGTACCGCATTTTTGTTTGTATCGGCATATTCTCAGGAAGAAATGACTTTCGTTGACAATAGTGTTTTTCCAAAACCGGAGAGAACCTCTTCTGTTTTTCGCCATGATGAGCATAATGAAAAAGCCGGAATTGAAGAATGCAACCAATGTCACCATGTATATGAGGACGGAAAGCTAATGCAAGACGAGTCTTCCGAGGACCGGCGGTGTTCAGACTGTCATGAATTGAAATCAACCGGCAGCGCACCGGATTTGATGAAAGCCTATCATATGAACTGTAAGGGATGCCATCTAAAACAAAAAAAAGGCCCGATCATGTGCGGTGAATGCCACCAAAAATGATTGCCGGAAATGATTCGATGAAGATATCTGCCTGTTGCTTCAATCCTACATCAACAACAAAGAGAGGTTTACCATGGCAAAAAAGATTTTAATAATCGACGATGATCCTGTGGTTGTTAAATATCTCCAAGCTGTTTTCAGCGATAACGGATACGAAACATGCAGTGCCGGCAGCACTTCGGAAGGCCTGGAAGTTGTCAGACAGGAAAAGCCGGACCTGATCACACTCGACATTCAGATGCCGGACCAGTGGGGACCGAGGTTTTACCGAAAATTAATTCAAGACAAAGAATTAAAGAAGATACCGGTCATTGTTATCAGTGGAATCGATGGTGACCATGCGATAAAAAATGCCGTGGCCTTTGTTAAAAAACCCTTTGATCCGGAAAAAGTGGTGGGGATAGTTAAAAACACAATCGGCTAACCCGGTCCTGTCAAACCGGCTTCCAGTATTTTACAAGCCGAAAATTTCCTCTGAATTCAATAAACGACTTTGCATGAACCTTATGCGGCAGAGCAAAGCGTTGTTCATAGACTTAAACCACCTGTTCTACTGGGGATGGGTGATTGTCGCCAGCCACACGATTACCCTCCGAATGGAATACTAAGATATGGAAAAAAAAATATTGCTTGTAGATGATGAAGAAGGCATCAGAAAGGTTCTTGGTATCACCCTATCCGATTCCGGATATCGGGTATTTCTGGCAGAAAATGGCCAGGAAGCTTTCCGTATTTTCAAAACCGAATCTCCCCCCATTGTCATGACCGATATAAAAATGCCGGGAATGGACGGTATAGAACTGCTTAAGAATATCAAACGGCTAAACCCAGACACTGAAGTCATCATGATTACCGGTCACGGAGATATGGATCTTGCGATCACCAGTCTGAAGCATAAGGCAACCGATTTTATCACTAAACCGATCAATGATGATATTATGGAAATTGCCCTTAAAAAAGCCCATGATAATATCATTGTCAGAAAGCAATTAAGAGAGTACACGCAAAACCTCGAAGCTCTCCTACATGAAAAGTCGGCTTTGCAGGACCGCCTGTCATCTTTGGGTCTCAGAATAAGTTCCATTTCCCACGGCATAAAAGGCATGTTGACCGGCCTGGATGGGGGGATGTATCTTCTGGACTCGGGTATTGCAAAAAACGATCAGGACCAGCTCAAAGAGGGCTGGGGGATTGTAAAGCAGATGGTTGATCGTATAAGGAAGATGGTTCTGGACATTCTTTTTTATGCCAAAGAACGGGAGCTGAAGACTGAAAAGGTTGATGTATTAAGCTTTACCAGGGATGTGGCTTCGATGGTTGAACCAAAAATAAAAGAAAAACAGATTGAATTTGTACAAAATTTTGAAAAATCACTCGGTGAGTTTGAGATAGACCCGGGTTTTGTTAGGTCAGCCATTATAAATATCCTGGAAAACGCTATAGATGCCTGCATAAAACAGTCATCAAAAAATTATCATAAAATTGTTTTTGAAGTAAAACAGGATAAAAATGATATCAGGTTTGATGTGCATGATACCGGAATTGGTATGGACAGTGACACCAAGAAAAAGGTGTTTGATCTTTTTTTCTCATCCAAGGGAAGTCAGGGAACGGGGTTGGGTCTTTTTATCGCAAGCAAGGTCATCGGTCAGCATGGAGGATCAATAGAAGTGGCTTCCACACCCGGCCACGGATCACATTTTTGCATTAGACTGCCGAAAAAATTGCCGGAATTTATAAAAACAGCGTCTTCAAAGCAAGCTAAATGAGGAGTCGGAGAGTTATTCAATCTCTGTTCTGTCCGCCTGGGGAATAGGCTAATCGCCCGTTGCAATCCTTAACATTATTATTGGGGGACCGACCTACGGCAGCTATCTCGCTTCGATTATACTGTTTCTCATAAATATATTCCGTTTTAAACGATGAAAAACTCGTATATAAGAAATCGTAAAGAAAGAACTCACGGTCTCTATTATAATTAATTTCAGTATGACAACGACTACCATAAATTAACCATATTGCACTTAAGTTCTTTCTTAACGACTTCTATAGTGGTTGTCAAAAAAACGTTCCGTTATCGAAACGTTTTTTTCTACAACCACTTATACCGCAATTCCATATTTCGGAACATATTTATGGCAAGCGGTATAATACACTCAGACAGTTTCCTCATTTAAAACGGAACATATTTATGAGAATTACTATAGATTTCAACCAGCCCCAGTAGACAGATCCCCACGGCGGCAATGATCGTCTCTGCCTGTATGAGTTTTATGCAATGGATAGGGGGCGGCTGCGGGGCATTGTAATCATTTGTTAAGGATTGCAACGGGCGATTAGCCTATTCCCCAGGCGGACAGATGAAAATCAGTAAAGCACTGACAGCTCACCAACAAGGCCTTTGGGGAGAAACCCCCCAACCCAATAGATAAGTAGTACCTGGTCACATTTCTTTAAGTTTTTTCCGAAAGTCTTTGGTAATGGCCAGGTTCAGATCAAGTCGCAGATCCTTTTCCGATAGACCAATGGCAAGCCCCAGCAATTGTGGAAGATAAAGAATTGTTATGGACAGAGTTTCCTGATACTTCTTGGAAATCTTCTGTTGATAAGCCTCTAGGTTCATTTGACACATGGGGCAAACCGTAACAATGACATCCGCCCCCACGGCACCATGTAAAATGGCATGAACGAGCTCCAGTCCGACCTCCATCTTGGTGTTCATGTGAGAGGCGCCGCAGCATTTTCCCCCCATCTCCCATGGATAAACCTTAGCACCTATTGCCTCAATGAGTGGTTCCATAGACTTGGGTTTTTCAGGATCATCAAAAACAGCATACGGTCGGAGACACTGGCATCCATAGTACGGTGCGATTTTAAGATCGGTCAAAGGCTTCTTTACCCGGTTCTTTATTTTACCCGGTCCTATATCTTGAGAAACAACGTCAAGAAGATGCCGGACGCGCAGTTTGCCCTGCAGACTGATTTTTTCCTCCTCCAGCACATCATTTAACTTTTGAAGAAGATCCGCATCCTTTTTGATTTTTTGTTCCACTTTTTTCAGGTTCAGGTAACAGGCACTGCATGGAACCATAATATCATTCGATCCGTCCATCTTTTCTGCCAGGGCTAAATTACGGGCCGGAAGTGCCAAAGATAAAAGATGACTGGTAGCCTCGGCTGCACTGGCTCCACAGCATGTCCAGTCGTCTATTTCCACAAGTTCTGCATCCACCGCATGCATGAAGGCTTGAGTAGAAATGTTATATTCAAGGGCCGTTCCCTCCAGAGAACAACCCGGATAGTATTGGTATTTCATGGCCTGTCCTCCAGTTCCTCTACCTTTCGAAATAATGGCTCTAACCGGCGTTTTCCTTTTGATGGAATCTCCACGGAAACTTTACCCTTACTCATCAGCTTCATCCCCAGTAGGGAAAAATTTAAAGGTAGAAAAGGATCCTTCATGGAAAAAAAATAAAGAGTCATGAACTCCATTTCCCTAACTCTGCCGTGACGGCGAACACTTTCCATAAAGCTTTTATAAAAGCGAACACTCTTCTTATAAAGCTTCAGGTTCTCCTTTGCAGCTATCTGCTTGAGTGCATCCATCGCTTCGGTTAGAAGAAGTCCTCGGGGGCATCGAAGCGTACAGTAATAACAGTCGGAACAAAGGGCAAAGGTTTTGCTTTGGAATATGGCATCTTTTTGCCCCATCATTACCATGCGCCAGAGCTTACGGGGTGTGGAATCCATGGCAAAGGCGTTCGGGCACGAGCCTGTGCAGGTTCCGCACTGTATGCATGACTGGACCATTTCTCTGACCGGAGCCAATGGATCGGAAACAACGGCAAAATCATTTTCTTGTGGTGCAGGTTGATTCATTAAAATTCCCTCTCTTAGTATAATGTCTCCACCAGGGCTGCGTCTATGACATCCAACATCCGATGGATGGGAAATCCTTCGAGAATTGAAGCGCTGCTGGGGCAGACCGCTGCACACGAACCGCAGCCCTGACACATCACCGGATTAACCAGCACCTGTTCAAGGTCCTTATCGATTGTTCGCGCACCATATGGACAGGCGTCAATACACAATTCGCACAGACTGCAGATACTATGACGTACTTTTGCCACCACTTTTCCTGCAGGCAGGTTCTTCTTTGAAAGAATTCTTAAAGCACGCTGTGCCGCGGCTTCAGCCGTTGCGATGGATTCAGCAATAGACCGCGGTGAATGCGCCAGACCACAGGCAAAAATGCCTTCTTTAAGCGAATCTACCGGTCTCCATTTTGATTCCGCTTCCTGGAAAAAACCGTCCTGATCGACGTTCGCCCCAAAGGACTGTACCAATTCGTCTGGTAGACTGGGAACAACACCGGTGGCCAGTACTGCAAGATCTGCGTTGATTTCGATATTTCGCCCCAGAATCGGGTCGAACGCACTTATCATAAGCGGCTTATCCGATCCGTCGACCACATTCATTTCAGGTTTTTTATCGATATTGTACTGGATAAAAATAATACCCGCTTTTCGTGCCTGGGTGTAATAGGTTTCGGTAAATCCGTAAGTCATCATATCCCGGTAAAAAATGTAAATAGCGATGTCGGGATTTTGCTCCTTTAATTTCAGGGCATTTTTTAATGCGGTTGCGCAGCATACACGGCTGCAATAGTTCCGCGGCTCCTGTCTTGAATCGACACACTGGATCATAACCACAGACTCGAGTTGGCCAGGATCGATCTTGTTTTCACTTAGCTTCATCTCCAGTTCCATTTGAGTCACTATGGCCTCGCTGGAACCATAGCCATAAGAGGTCGTACCGGCTTCCCTCCCTCCGGTGGCAAGGATGGTGATGCCATGTTCAAGCGTATTTACAGCTCCATCTTCATCTTCCATGGTGGTATAAAATCGACCCACCTGGCCATATGCGCCCGTCAACCGGATACCGGTATGCACCTGTATCATAGGATGCTTTTCCACCTTCAAAAGTGTTTCATTCAGAAGGGCCTGGGTTGAATGGCCGTCGAGTGTCTGTTTGAGCCAGTTGAGATTGCCGCCAAGCACTTCGCCTTGCTCCAGAATATCCACTTCAAATCCATGATCTGCCACAGCTAAAGCGGCTGTCATGCCAGCAATTCCCCCTCCTACCACCAGTGCCCGCTGGGAAACAGGAACTGTAGCTAAGGGAGACGGATCAAGATGTTTCACTCCTGCAATTCCCATTTCAATAGCTGAAAGGCAAAAGCCAAAAGGATCAAAGCCGCCCTGGTCCTCATTCTCTGAAATTTCATTTTTCAGCAATGTGTGTATGTCCACCACATCGATAAGGGAAGGATTAAGACCGACCTTATGGCCCAGTTCCCTGATTTTTCGTGCGTATACATAGGGAAGACAAGCCGCGATCAGAATCCTGTTGGGTTCATGTTTTTTCACCTGCTCAACAAGAGATTCCCATCCATCGGCAGTGCAGGTTTGCTCAACAAAGACCACCTGGTCTACTTCAGGGTCCGTCATGAGACGTGTGCTAAGCTGGTCAGTATCTATGCTTTTTAACAGCACATCACCACAGGTACAGACCGCCACCATGACCTTTGGTATGTCCATTGAAACATCAGTAAAGACCGTATCTGGTGGGGAATCAGACGAAAGGCTGCCACCTGCGGCATGGATGACGCGGGATGCAGCCAACGACGCTGAAGAAGCCTGTATGACCGATTCGCTTATGTCCTTAAGTCCGGAAAAACTACCGCCAATCACGATACCTTCCTTAACCGTTCTTGAGTATGAAAATGGTTCTACTTGGCAAAATCCCCATTCATTGAGATCAATCCCCAACGTTTCTGACAACTCTGCCGTACCGGAGGAAGGTCTTTGGCCAACGGCGAGTACTGCCATGTCAAATTTTTCATCATGGACTTTGCCGCCCATATCCATATATCGAAGTATTAAATCACCACTGGGTTTGTCCTGCGTATTGTCCGCTATCACCGAGTGGACACGCCCCCGTTTAAAACATACACCGTGATCAGTCTCCGCCCTGTCGCGATATCGTTGGAAAGATTTACCAAAGGTTCGCATGTCCATATAGAAAATGGTAGCTTCAAGCTTGTGGTTTGTCTTTTCTTTGGCAACCAGAGCTTCCTTGATGGCGTACATGCAACATATATTGGAGCAAAAATCTGCATCGGTCTGCATGTCTCGTGATCCCACACACTGAATCCATGCCACCTTTTTAATCGGTTTACCGTCACCTGGACGAACCAGTTTTCCCTGATACGGCCCGGTTCCGCTCATGATTCTTTCGAACTCCAGACTTGTCACCACATTGGGATACATCCCGTATCCGAAGGTGTCCTTTCCGGTGGCAGGATCAAAATAGTCGGTTCCTCCGCAAAGGACGATGGCTCCGACCTGAAGTTCACGTCCACGGGTGGCCTCTAATTTTTCATATATACCCAGTATTTTGGGGATAAGAGTATCCGGCTCAAACGGCTTAATCAGGTAATCAAGAGCGCCGATTTTCATTGCTTCAACGGCGGTCTCAACAGTCGCATATGCCGTCATCATCACCACGTTCAGATCGGGGAAAGACTCTTTGGCCTTCTTAAGAACTTCAACGCCATCCATTCCCGGCATTTTTATATCCAGCAGCATGATATTATAGGTCGATTTTTCCAGCTGCTCAAGGGCTTCCGGTCCTGATCCTGCCGTGTCCACCGTGAAACCTTCCTCATCATCAAGCCAGGCTTTAAGCGAGTCGCGAAGAATTAACTCATCGTCAACCACCAGAATGCGAAATTTTTTACGTTCCTGCTGGGATAAACGTATGGCCTGTGTGGGACAAACCTCTTCACAGGCTCCACAACGGGTACAGGCAGTTACATCAATCACGTAAGAATTTGGGATGGAGTGGGGGACAGGAAGATAGATCGCCTTTCGAGAAGCCAGACCGGTATTGAAAAGATCCGGGACTTCCACCGGGCATACCTGAACACAGGCTCCGCACCCGGTACAGAGTTCCTGATCCACCCAGGCTGGTTTTTGATCCAGCATCACCGCAAAGTTACCAGGCTCTCCTTCCACGGATGCAATTTGGGTGGAAAGCAGAATTTCTATGTTTCGATGGAAAAGCCCTTTACGAAGGCAATACTGGGAAGATGCATCCCTGTCCACCAGGGGAAGCATTTTACACATACCGCATCGATCGGTGGGGAACTGATAATCGAGTTGGCTTAAGATTCCACCCAGGTGCGGTGCACGGTCTATGAGAGTGACACCATAACCGGTTTCAGCCAGATCGAGGGCAGCCCGAATACCGCTGATTCCTGCCCCAACCACCAATGCCTTGCCGATCTTTTTGTTCATAATGACCTCCAAATATATTCAGCGACTCATCTGTTTGTTATGATATTCCCACCACATCGGCAAGCTCATTTTCCATAAACACAGACAGGGGTGGATCTTCCTCGATACTTCTTCCCGCCTCATACTCAAATGCTTTTTGGGTTTGCTGAGATATCGTACGGAACAGCTCCATGACCGGAATGTCGTTGGGACAAGCATTGGAGCATTGCCCGCATCCAATACAGGCGGTACTCATATGAGCCAGACGTGTAATGTGATAAAAAACAGTATCTGTGGGCATCTTTATCGCCCCTTTTCTCTTGGCCCACTTCAGATACTGGGATGGCTCATGGTTAAAGACATCCGTAACAAACACACACTCCTTGCAGTAACAAACCGGACAGGCCACCCTGCAGTTGTAGCAGTTAATACAATTGGCAAGATATTGGGTCAGCTTTTCCAGGGTGTTGGTTGCCGAGGTGGTTTCCGCAAACATTTTATCGCGATAGTCCATGTGCTGGGTGATAAGTGATTCAACGGCATCTCTTCGAGCCTGGGGTTCTTCCATTCTGGAAAGATCCAGTCTGTTTAATATTTCTTCTCCCCTGGAATTTTTGGCCTGAACCAGAAGCTGATTATTTGTATCCAGACCAAAAAGCCCGATAATAATATCAGCGCTTTCGGGAACAGGGTGTTCACATGCTTTGCAGGCTGTTGCAATGTCAACGCCATCAATGGCTGGTTCTCCTCCGGAGAGTACATTTTGGTAAAACTTTTTAGTCGATTCGGTACCGTCCTCTCCGACAAATTTAAAATAATCTCTGTTTTTATAAGCGCCAAGGCAATCGATTCCTATGATTACCAGTTCATCCAGGTAACCCTGCTTGAGTTTCACCAGTTCGATGAACGCGCGTATCTCGCATGAACGCAACACCACCGCTACCTTTCCTCCTGCCGGTTTGCGTGTGAGTTTGGAAACAAGCTTGGCTGTATTTGCAGGGAACATCGGTGCTAAGGGGTCAACACCGTCCAGACGTTCAGGGTCTGTGATAAGGGTGGGCATGACAACATTCTTCATGGGAAGGTGTTGTGGGACCAGAATTGCGCTGACATCTTCCAGTTGGAGGATGGATCGGAAAAAATCCTTAAGTGATGTTAAAAGATTCTGGTCTGTTACGTTAAGTTTTGCACTGATCGCCATAGTGTCCTCCAAAATTAGCTGTTAAGCTGGTTGGCAGATAATCCAGCTTACTAAATAACCATCTTTAACTTGGCATCGTTTGGGCCGAGGGTTTTGATCTGAGTAACCAGATCCCGCATTGTTTCAGCGAATTGGATTCCATCGCTTGCTCCAATCCAGGTTAATCTCAGCCGTTTATCGTCAAAACCGAATTGAGGAAGGATCTCCTTTAAAAGCTTGATCCTTCTTCGAGCCTTATAATTTCCATTGATATAATGACAGTCACCGGGGTGGCATCCGCTGACAAGGACGCCATCAGCTCCTTCTAAAAATGCCTTGATCACATATTGGGGGTCGACCATTCCGGTACACATCACCCGAATCAGTCTGACATTTTTTGGATAGCTCAATCTGGAAGTTCCGGCCAGATCGGCGGCAGTGTATGTACACCAGTTACAAACAAAAGCGATGATGGTTGGTTCAAAATCTTCCATGATCTCCTCCAAGACTATTAAAATTCGGGTAAGCTTTCACAGGCACCGCATCTGAACGTGCTCAGGGCAACCAGCATAGCAGACTATAGCTGGTCGCCCTGAGCACGCACATCTGCAGCACCGGTGAAGGCTTACAGAACTGAAATTATGCGACCTTTTTTTCCGAATGGGCATATTCGGTAACATTTTAGCCGCATTCAGACTATTGGCCTACCGCATGCAGGGCATCCATGATACCATCCAGTTCTGCAAAAATTTGCTTTTCTTTAAAATGTCTGACCTGCGCAGCGCCACTTGGGCAAAATCCACTGCAACTTCCGCAACCTTTGCAGATAGCCTCATTTACCACCGACACCCCTCTACGCTCATCAAACTCAATGGCAGTATAAGGGCAAAGGTTGATACATGTTTGGCAACCGGCGCAAACATCCGGATCTATCCAGGAAATGGTTGAAGGGACCTGGACATATCCCTTTGTCGCTAAAGCAAGAGCTTTTGCGGCCGCCCCTGATGCCTGGGCGACTGCATCAGGTATATCTTTAGGGGACTGGCAGGCTCCGGCGAGAAATACTCCGTCCGTAGCCGTATTGAGTGGCCCCAGTTTTGGATGCTCTTCCAGAAAAAAACCGTCTGCGCCAATATTGACTCCAAAAACCCTTCCCACATCGATGGCATCTTTTCTAGCCTCCATGGCCACACACAGGATAACCATATCCACCGGAACGCGTAAACGGCTGGCCAGCAGCGTATCTTCAGCAATGGCGATAAGTTTGCCCTCTTCTTCAGGCGTTGTGGCCTGATCGGAAATTTCAGCCACTTTGCCTCTTATGAAATTAGTGCCTTCCTTCTGGCACCTTTCGTAAAATTCTTCGTACCCTTTACCGAAGCAACGCATATCAATGTAAAAATCATAAACTTTTGTATCGTGCCCAACCTTTTCTTTTATCAGGTGAGTATATTTTAGGGCGTACATACAGCAGACCCTCGAACAATAATCATGATAATTCACATCTCGGCTTCCGATACAATGAAGCAGCGCAACACTTTTTGGGGCTTTAGTCAATTCCCCGTTTTCATCTCTAATCAGAATCTGTCCGCCGGTGGGGCCGGTGGCATTGCTCAAACGTTCGAACTCAAGGCTGGTAAAAACATTCGGATATGTGCCGTAGCCGAACTGTTTCATTGGTGTAGGATCCATTACATCATATCCTGTCGCCAGGATGATGCTGCCCACCTGAACCTCTATTTCTTCTTCCTTCATGGTGTGGTCTATGGCCTGTGCCTCGCAGACTTTGACACATTCCATACACTCACAGCATATACCGCAGTTCAAACAGCGCAAAGCTTCCATCCGGGCTTCTTCTTCAGAAAATCCGAGGTCCACCTCCTCAAAGGAATGGATCCTTTCCTGCGGGTCTTTAAACTGTGACCGGACCCTTACACCTGTTGAAATGTCTTTTCCAATTTCCTTCCAGTCCTGGCCCGGAGGATTCTCCGCCTCCATTTGTTCCGCATACAGTTGAAGATCTTCGCCTTCGATGAACTGGCAAATAGCCTCAACAGCTTTATGTCCTGATGCAACTGCTTCAATAACCGTTGCGGGACCGGTAACCGAATCACCACAGGCGAACACATGGGGGATTGAGGTCTGCATCGTATAAGGCTTTACCTCAATCGTGTTCCGCGAAGTCCATTTCAATTCAGGTTCCTTGTCCATCCAGGACGAATCTATTCTCTGGCCAATGGCCGGAATGATCGCATTACAGTCAATAATAAACTCAGAGCCTTCCACAGGGACTGGTCGACGTCGTCCACTGACATCAGGCTTTCCCAGTTTCGTCTTTATGCACTCAAATCCTGTGACCTTCCCGTCTTTTTCCACTATTCTGACCGGAGCGGTGAGATAGTGAAAATTTATCCCTTCCTCTACTGCACCGTGAACTTCTTCTTCATAAGCCGGCATTTCACGTTCTGAGCGTCGATAAACCAATGAAACGGCCTGTGCGCCTAGGCGTTTTGCAACACGGGCCGCATCAATGGCGACATTTCCACCACCAACGATCACCACTTTATCTCCAGGACATTTTTTATTGCCCAGATTTACATCCCGGAGAAAACTAACCGCATCAATGACGCCAATAGTCTCATCTTCACCGGAAACACGCATTTTCATGGAACCGTGAGCCCCAATTCCAAGGAAAACGGCGGAAAATCCTTGGTCCTCAAGATCCTTAAGAGTAAAGTCCGAGCCGAATCTAACATCGGTCTGGGCTTCTACACCCAAGCTGAGAATATGGTTTATCTCCTTATCCAGAATTTCCGGAGGCAGACGGTAATCAGGAATGCCCACGCGAAGCATGCCGCCCAAAATAGGCAGGGCTTCAAAAATGGCTACCTGAAAACCTTTCAACCGCAAATAATAGGCCACAGTCAAGCCTGCCGGACCTGAACCTACCACAGCCACTTTTTCAGGGCGATCCTTTATTTCAGGCACGGTCAAGTCATCCGGGTTTACCTGATCTGCAGCGAAACGCTTTAAATCTCTGATGGCAATCGCGGTGTCGACCTCCATCCTGCGGCACTGAAATTCACAGGGATGAGGGCAAACCCGACCAAGCACACCGGGAAGCGGAAGTCGTTCCATGATCAGCTGAACAGCCTCAAGATATTTACCTTGGCCGATCAGCTGAACATATCCATGCACATTGATACCGGCCGGGCAGGTAATCACACAGGGTGCCCGATCTTTTTTTTCTATACAAAATGTAATGGGAACCGCCTGGGGAAAGGATCGGTAAATAGCATTTCTATCTCCAAGCCCTTCGTCCCATGCGCTCGGTACAGTCACCGGACAGACCTTGGTACATTCACCACATCCTGTGCACACACCTTCTTTTATATATCGGGGTTTTCGACGGATCTTGACCGTGTAGTTGCCGATATAACCGGATACTTCCTGTACTTCGCTGTAAGAGAGCAGTTCAATGTTCGGGTTCTGGGCGACATCAACCATTTTAGGGGTGCCAATACAGGCCGCGCAGTCGAGAGTGGGAAAGGTCTTGTCAAACTGGAGCATATGTCCCCCGATGGTGGTTTCTTTCTCCACCAGATATACTTTATGACCTGAGTTGCCGATATCCAGCGCCGCCTGCATTCCGGATATGCCTCCACCCACCACCATGATGTCCGGCAGAACATTCACTTCACGGGTTTCAAGACTGTAGTGATGCTTCACGCGGTTGATGGCTGCGGCTGCCAGTGTCTTTGCCTTCCTTGTTGCTTCATCCTCGTCTTCCGTCACCCATGAAACCTGTTCCCGCACCGAAGCCATCTGGAAAAAATAGGCGTTCAGCCCGGCCCGCTGGCAGGCCCCCTGGAAGGTCTTTTCATGCAATCTTGGTGAACAGGAAGCGACCACAACTCTATTCAGACCATATTCTTGAATATCTTTTTCAATCATCTCCTGTCCGGGATCGGAGCACATGAACTTATAATCCCGAGAGACTACCACATCGTTAAGTTTACGGGCAAAGTCCGCCACTTCCTCCACCCGGACTTTATAGGCGATGTTTATCCCGCAGTGGCAAATGTAAAAGCCTATTTTGATAGACATTTATGCCCCCTTTTGAGTTGAAACCATTGATTTTTTAAGTTGTGTGAGTCTACGAACATAATGGAGAAGCTCCTCGGCATCCGGATAATTTTACAGAAAGGTCTGGACTCTTACCATGAATGCCTCGGCTGGATGCGTTGTATCTTCTGGTATTGAAAAAAAATTTTGATAGCTGGTAGCACCAATATATCAATAAAATTCTGTATCATATCCTAAATGAACTTACAAGGAAATTATTTTACCGTTGGAATTCGTTGGTGGCTTAAAGGGCTTTTATGCCGGCTATTTTCGGTCATCATCGCATGTATAATCATGCGGGTGGGATTCATTTTACTACCATTTCATACAGGAAGCTGTATGGTAAATATGGCTCCTTTACCTGGGGGGCTTTCCGCCGTTACGGTTCCCTTGTGATGTTCTATGATGCCATAAACGGTAGAAAGACCCAAACCGACTCCATATCCCTCATCCTTTGTGGTAAAAAAAGGTTCAAAAAGGTGAGGAATATCTTCTTTGCGGATTCCCGGTCCCGTATCGCTTACCTTTAGTATAACAAGATTTTTTTTGGAATCGTAACTTCCTTCAAGGTAAAGAGACCCGCCTTCAGCCATGGCATCAATGGCATTGAAAATCAGGTTAATGATACATTGCTGCAACTGGTTGGCATCTCCTTTAACCAGGGGGATATCCGGCTCGATACGAGGCTCGAGGCGAATATTGCTCAGTTCGAGTTTATGCTGACACAGGAGAATACTCCGCTGTAACAGATCTCCCACATTGACCTGATCGAAGGAAATCGGTGCTTTGCGGGAAAAGGTCAAAAGATTTGAAACAATCTGGGAGCACCGGCTGGTCTCGCTTTCCACAAGGTCGAGATATTTACGGAACTTTTCCCGCTGGTCTTCCGCCAAAGCGCCACGCCCTAATACTCGAACCATCAGGCGGATATAATTGAGGATCCCGGCAAGGGGATTGTTGATTTCGTGGACCACGCTTGCCGCCAGCCTTCCCAGAGACATCATTTTATCCTGATGGAGTATCCTGGCCTGATCCGCAACCTCTCGTTCCAGTCTTCGAATTTCCTGAAGATCCCTAAAAAAACATACCAGCCCGGTTTTCCGATCTCCCTCAAACAGAACGGAAGCTGAAAGCTGAACCGGAATTTTACGACCGGATGGCCGCAACAGGGTGGTTTCGTATAAAAAAAGAAAGTTTTTTCCTCCATATCCTGGGCCATTTAGCTTTTCCTTAAGCCGTTTTTCTTCTCCTGGAGGAAAGAATTGCCCCAGGTTCATTTGGCTGAGAACCTCTTTCTTGGAGTACCCGAGCATATGCTCCATGCTTCTGTTATAGGTAACTATATGGTCGTTTTCATCACATCCTATAATTCCGTCCATGGAGCTTTGGATTAGATTTTCTTGAAAGGAAAAGGTCCTGATCAGTTCCTGGGTGGTTTGTGCCCAGCCCATTTCAAGGAGGGTGGTATGATCTCTGAGCTGTTTTCTGGCAGTGAAGCGCTCCTGAGCACGGTTTAAGGCAAGAAAAAGAATTTCATCGTTTATCGGCTTTATGATAAAATCAGAAGCGTCAAGCTGGAGCGCCCGTATGGCAAGATCGATCTCTCCGAATGCGGTGGCAACGATCACTTCGATATCCGAATTGAGCTTTTTAACCGCTTCCAGAACCTGAATTCCGTCCATCTTAGGCATTCGGACATCGGTGATGACGATATGCGGCGACACCTCTTTACACAATCGCACCCCGTTTTCGCCATCGTGTGCGGTCGCAACTTCATATCCTGCGTCTTCCAGGGTTACGCGCATGACCTTGCGGATACCCTCTTCATCATCTATAAAAAGGATTTTCCAGTCAAAAGAAGGCGCCATTATATAACCCGATGAAGTTTCACTTAAAATCTAACAAATAAGCGGTGATGAAAATAAAAAAAGGGAATTTATTGCTCAATCCGGCTTCCAAAATACAATCGCTGTTTATAATTGAACATAAATATTAGATTTTTGTAAAGTTTTTTTTGGTGATGGAACAATAAAGATGTTTGATCGATCATCTGATAATACAGGTTTGAACCCATGGTTGGGCAATCGATTTAAAACTCAAAAGTTCATCATGGTCATAAGATTTTTCGTTTTCCTGAAAAAATTCGGGGTGGAGTACATCCGTATTTTGAAATTGCTGAAGGGCATACAGCATCGCTCCTTTGATGCGGCGGGAAATATTCTCAATCACGGTTTTATTTACAATCGGTTTGATACAGGTGGTTTTGAATTCATAGGGCGAATCTGCTTCCATAATGAGTTGAATGCTTGAAATAATGTTATCCGGATTACAGTTCTTTTTGATTAACGGAGAGTAATTAAAAGGATCTGTTTTGATATCCATGGCAATATAATCGACAAGCCCGTGGTCTATAAGCTGCTTTATCACCCGGGGTTTGCTTCCGTTGGTGTCTATTTTTACCGGGTAACCCATATTCTTTATTTTTTCGCAAAGTAAAACAAGATCTTTTTGCAAAGTAGGTTCGCCACCGGAAATGACCACACCGTCTAAAAATCCCTTTCGACTGTCAAGAAAGTCATACACCCCATTCTCCGTTGAAAATGGAGGATACTTTGCACAGCCGGTTGCGAGATCAGGATTATGGCAATACGGGCAGTCAAAATTACATCCTGAAGTAAACAGGACGCAGCTTATTTTTCCTGGGAAATCTATCAGCGAATTTTTCTGCAATCCACCCCATACCATTTTATCTTATCTCATCCATGTGTTATGCACGCAATTCTTCAGCTCTTTCTTTAAAGCCGCAGGGTTTATCTTTAGCTACAGCGCACGTTGTGTCCACGGCAGCAGGTGTATCTTCATCAATATTGTCCTGCTTAATATCGAATGTCTCCCTCATGCCAAATTCGGCCTGCTTGCCGTCATTCCACTGCTTGACAGGTCTTAAATATCCCACCACCCTTGAATAGACTTCTGTTTCCTGCTGGCAGACAGAACACTTTTTCTGTTCACCGTTAAGATAACCATGGGTGGGGCATACACTGAAAGTCGGTGATATGGTAAAATAGGGAAGCCGGTAGTTATTGGCAATCTTTTGGATCAGTCTTTTGAGTGCCGTGGTGTCACTTACCAGCTCTCCAAGGAAAATATGCAGTACCGTTCCACCGGTATATTTTGTCTGCAGATTATCCTGCAGCATAAGGGTTTCAAAAATATCGTCGGTATAGTTTACCGGAAGCTGAGTGGAATTGGTATAATACGGTGCTCCTCCTTTTTGGTAGTCATCTTCATTGGCACAGATAATGTTGGGGTACATTTTTTTATCAAGCAGGGCCAGGCGATAGGTGGTCCCTTCCGCTGGTGTGGCCTCGAGGTTAAAAATGTCCCCGGTTTCTTCCTGCAGCTGTGAAATCATGTCACGCATGAAATCCATCACCTTAAGTGAGAAGGCCTGACCAGACGGACTGGTAATATCCGTTCCTAGAAAATTGAGGCATGCTTCGTTCATGCCGATAATACCGATAGTGGAAAAATGGTTTTTCCAGTAAAGACCGCTGTTACTTTTAATTTCTCTTAGATAAAACTTTGAGTAAGGATAAAGGTTCTTGTCGGTAAATTTTTCCAGGACTTTACGTTTGATGGCAAGGCTTTTAACGGATAAAAGCACTTTTTCTTTTAAGTGGCTAAAAAAATCTGCTTCATTTTTTGAAACATAACCGATTCGCGGAAGGTTGATGGTGACCACACCGATGGACCCGGTGAGGGGGTTTGCCCCAAAAAGCCCGCCGCCTCTTTTTAAAAGTTCCCTGTTGTCCAAGCGGAGACGGCAGCACATGGATCTGGCATCGTCTGGAGACATGTCTGAATTCACAAAGTTGGAAAAATAAGGAATTCCGTACTTTCCGGTCATCTTCCAGATCATTTCAAGGTTTGGATTTTCCCAGTCAAAGTCGGCGGTAATATTATAGGTGGGAATGGGGAAGGTAAAAACTCTTCCTTTTGCATCCCCTTCCATCATCACTTCGGCAAAAGCCTTATTGATCATGTCCATTTCCCGCTGGAATTCGGCATAGGTTTCCTCTTTCTCAACCCCGCCGATGATTATGGGATTGTCCTTGAGAATCACCGGTACATAAAGGTCCATGGTGATGTTGGTAAAAGGGGTCTGAAACCCAACACGGGTAGGAATATTGATATTAAAAACAAATTCCTGCAGTGCCTGCTTCACCTCCTTGTATGTCAGGTGATCATGGCGTACAAATGGAGCAAGAAGTGTGTCAAAGTTGGAAATAGCCTGAGCACCCGCCGCTTCACCCTGCAAGGTGTAGAAAAAATTAACGATCTGTCCCAAAGCGGATCTGAGGTGCTTGGGAGGGGCGCTTTCAACTTTTCCCTCAACGCCCTTAAATCCACTTTTAAGCAAATCCTGCAGGTCCCACCCGACGCAATATACGGAAAGGAGACTTAAATCGTGCACATGAAGATCACCTTTTTTATGTGCACGTCGAATTTCAGGGGGATATATTTGCCCAAGCCAGTATTCGGTGGTTACATCTGAAGATATATAGTTGTTAAGCCCCTGGAGCGAATAGCACATATTGCTGTTTTCTTTTATTTTCCAGTCCAGCTTTTTAATATAGTGTTCCACCAGGTCGATATGGGCCTTGGTTTCTATTTTTCTTATCTGGGCATGCTGTTCCCGGTATAAAATATATGCCTTGGCGGTTTTGTAAAACGGGGAGTCCAGCAGCACCCTTTCCACCACATCCTGAATTTCTTCCACCTCAAGAATGTTACCCATGCAGGTTTCATGGGCCAGAGTAAGAGCACGAAGTGTCAGCTTTTTGGCTTCTCTTTCCTCAAATTCCCCGGTTGCGTTTCCAGCCTTGGCAATGGCGGCTGTAATCTTGGATGAGTCAAATTTTACGATTCTTTCATCTCGTTTTTTAATCTCTTGAAACAATTGTACGACCTCCTCTGCTGTGAAAGAATTCCATTTTGGGCCACTTTAATTGTTAAAATGAGTGGCTTTTTATGGGATCATTTGTTTGAAAATCAGCCCGGTGAAGTTAGTGCGACTTTGGTTTACTTAAAAACGGGCCTTTTCCTATCACAACATATTGTAGTGTGTCAATAAGAAAAATCAATATATTGTGTTAATAAGTGGGTGTGATTCTAGTGATGGTTTAGCAAAAAGGCGAAATTGCCACAGAATATACGGAGCTCATCGAGATAACTAATGAATAAAACATGATGTTTTGTGTGCTATGGGCGGATTCAACGGAAAAATGGATTCTTTTCAAGTGTCTCAATATGAGCCAAAGTGTCTCAGTATGATACAAGAAGAGAGAGGTTCGGTAGGCGCTTCGCGTCGATTGAAAAAGATCTTAGGACCAACCTTTGGTTGGGTTGTTAAGGTGTGACCCAGATGTAGTCGGCATATGAAAGCTCAACTTCGGACCCTTGGGGGGCCGGATAAATGGTCTTAAAAGGCGCCTTGATCCTGGAAAAAACCCGATTGGGAATGCCGAATTTACGAATGATATGACCATTTCCGGTGAGAACAATCATCTTGTCGTTTTTTATACCACGGGTGATTGACTGGGCCATAATTTCTTCCCATACGCACTGGGCCTCATAAAAATATTCAAAACTTTTTCTTATTTTATGAGGGTGGCGTTTATATACAGATTCAACATAATTCCGATGCGCTGTGTTTGAAGTATTTATTTTGTCGGGGAGGTGCTGTTTATCATTGCTGGATAGGCTTTTAATACCGCCCACGCGGATTCTTGATTGAATATAAAAAGGTATATTAAGCCCAACCAGCCTTATTTTTTTTTCCTGTATAAAATCGAGAATATTTTTATACAAAGCAAAATCATACCTCCAGTTGGCATACCAGTGAGTCTTTTCTACAAATTCTTTTTGGTCAAGCTTGCCGTCAGACCACTGATCCAGCACATCCTGGTAAGTGTAATCAAACATTTCCATGCCTACGGCAAGACCCGGATTGGTTTTAAAAAGTTGTTTGATTACCTTCAGCTGAATTTCATGGTGGACCGGGTCTGTGTGTTTTTCACCAACAAATACAACCCGGGCAGTGTTCAGGTCAGCCAAAAGTGCATCGAATGGAACAGGTGACCGGGTTTTGGCAGAAATGATGGTCCCTTGCTCAAAAGATCTTTTAAGGTCTTTAATGAATAGTTTCTTTGGAGTCACTGCACAGCCTGCAATCATGCCGGTAAGAACGATAGAAAAAACAAGCTGACCCAAACACTTTGGATTAAGAAATATTTTTTGGGTGGTTATCATTTTCCCTAGCTTGATTTTTTTTTAATACCCAAGTAAGATGCCGACATGCGTTATGATGAAAAACCGATATATCGGAGACTGATTGTTCCCTGGTATGACTCATTGTCTGCCTGCTGTATCGTCCTGATCTTCATGATTATCGTCTTTTTGTTTGCCCTCACAGGACTGTATGTGGCATGCGAGAAAGATGAACATATCGCGCACATATGGGTTCCTTCCCTTCTTATGCTGATGAGCACATGGGTTTTCGTGTTAACCTCAATCCGGCTGATCAAACGATACAAGCGCCAGGCTTCCAAATATTTTGTTTGAAAAACCTGAGCCCGTTGTCAAACGTTTTAATCCTGCTTCTTTTCCCCCATGTCCTCTTGGATTGCTTTCAGAATTTTTATAAATATATCAGGTGGGATATAACCTTTGCGGCGCCCGATTCTATCGCCGTTTTTAAAAAGAAACCAGTTATCCGGGATGGCGGTCACACCGTACTTATATGATATTTTTGTTTCTTTTTCCGTATCGACCTTTATGGAAATAAAATGCTCATTCAGATACGCAATCACCGCAGGATTTGTAAATGTCTTCTTTTCCATATATTTGCAGGGACCGCACCAGTCGGCATGGAAATTGATATATATTTTTTTCCCTTCCGAATATCCATTGGCCACTCCTTCATCATGGGAGTACCATTTAATGCTTTTGGAAAAGGCAAAGGTATCCGGCAGTAACGCCATCAGAATAACCGCCGAAATGGCAAAGCCAATCAGTTTTTGTTTCATATGTCATATCTCGTAAATAAAAGTTTATTTTTTTAATCCTTGTTAAAGTTTTTCATCATCATTTCGCCCAGTTCTTTGGATCGAGTGGTTGCGGCTTCCACTGCATTGATGAGGGTGGTACGAAGTCCGCCCTTTTCTAAAGTATGAATGCCTGCAATTGCCGTGCCACCGGGTGAGGTGACTCTGTCTTTTAATTGTCCTGGATGCTCTTTGGTTTCCATTAATAGTTTGGCCGCTCCCAGAACGGTTTGGGATGAAAGAAAAAGAGCATCTTTTCGGGAAAGACCCATCTTTACTCCCGCATCGGCAAGCGCATCGACAATTAAGAAAATATATGCCGGCCCGCTGCCGCTTAACCCGGTGATGGCATCCATCAGAATATTTTCTTCGATAAAAACGCTCTTACCCACAGAGTCGAAGATGGCCTCGGCCAGTTTGATATCATCCTTGTGGGTGTGCGTCCCTGCAGCAATGGCAGTGGCACCTTCTTTCACAAAAGCAGCGATATTCGGCATCACCCGAACAAGACGCAGTTCTTTATTTACACAAGATGCGATGGCTGCCAGGGGAACACCCGCAGCAATTGAAATGACCAGTTTGGACATATCCAGACAGGAAGCCGTTTCTTTTAATACCGAAGACAGAATCTGGGGTTTCACGGAATAAATTATAATCTCAGACTGTTTGATCGCCTCCGGGTTGTCAGTGGTGGTCATAACCCCGTATTTGCCCCTGATGGACTCCAGAGAGTCTTCTCGAACATCCGTACAGATAATATTCTGAGGACTTGATTTTTGGGAAGACACAAGACCGCTTACCAAGGCTTCCCCCATATTTCCAGTACCGATAATGGCTATTTTTTTGTCTTTCAGCATGTCTTGAATTCTCCTTAAATTTATGATTTAATTTTTATCTTTCGGTGCAAGAAGCCAAAATTACCTCTTTCCTTGTCTAAGGCTCGTTTCAGTGAACGGGAAGGGGAAATCAGATTTTTTGCAAGATCATCCGCACCTTAGAGTTTGATTTTTTTTTAGTCAAGTAAAAACAAAAACATATCTGCTTGATCCGTTACCAGGAGCTTTATTTTTTAACCCTTTTCTTTTTTCACCGGGAATGATATTCAGTAACTACCCGTCTATTTCAAAACAAAACGCAGGAGTGAAATTATGACAGAATTAAAATTTAAAGAGGTTAAAACCACAAACTATAAAAGACCGGACATTGAAAAAGGATATTCAAATCAGACGCTGCATATTGATATCTCTGATGGTGCTGTTTCAATTAAGCCGGTTGGCAAAAAAATGAAAGACGTGTTTATCGGAGGGAAAGGCTTTGACCTTTGGCTGTTGTGGAATGCAGTTAAGCCGGATACCAAATGGAATTCAGCGGAAAATGAGATATGTATCGCATCCGGTCCTCTGGGCGGAACCCCCGTTTACCCGGGTTCAGGGAAAAGTATCGTCACCACCATTTCTCCAACCACCGGATCTGTGATGGATTCCAACGTGGGGGGATATTTCGGCCCTTATCTTAAATTCGCCGGATTCGATGCGCTGGAAGTTCAGGGCAAAACTTCCGGGAATGTGGTCATTTTCATAGACGGCATAGAGGAGAAAATTCAAATTTTACAGGCCGACGGACTGCCTGAAGATGCCTATGAGACATCATCCATTTTGACCAAACACTTTGGAAAGGAAAAACCCCGCAATATTTCCGTGGTTTCCACCGGGCCCGGAGCAAAACACACCCTTATCGGATGCCTGAACTTTTCATGGCACGACGCAAAGCGTAAACAGACAAGATATAAGCAGGCAGGACGCGGCGGAATAGGAACCGTCTTTGCTGATAAGGGAATAAAGGCTATTGTGGCAAGATGGGATACCGTAACCGTGGATACAAACAATCCGTCGGATAAAGCGGCATTAAAAGAAGTTGGAAGAATGCATTCCCGTGAGATCGTGGAACTGGATCCAAAACAAAATGAAATGGCTAAAATCGGAACCACACACCTGGTTACGATTATGAATGACCATGATCTGCTTCCCACTAATAATTTCAGATATGGTCGGCATCCGCAAGCGATCAACCTGGGGCAGGAGGTGTACCGGCATATTTTTCACAAGGGGTTTGACGGGTGTTGGATGGGATGCACGGTGGCATGCTCACACGGTGTTAAAGATTTCGTGCCCCTCACCGGACCTTACCAGGGAAAGAAAGTCTTTGTGGATGGGCCCGAGTACGAAACCATTGCAGGTTGTGGATCAAACCTGGGAATTTTCGATCCGCATTTTGTAATCGAAATGAATTTTTATTGCGACGCCTACGGCCTTGATACCATTTCAGTGGGAACCGGAATTGCTTTTGCCATGGAATGTTTTGAATCCGGTATGATTAATGAGTCTCATACCGGGGGTTTGGATCTTTCATTTGGAAATCGACCGGCAGCTCTCACTTTGGTGCACCAAATGGCCGAAGGAAAAGGTTTTGGTCGAATTGTCGGCCAGGGTATTCGTAATATGAAGCGGATTTTCAATAAAGACTACGGTGCCGATAAAACTGAAATGGAAGACATCGGCATGGAAGCCAAGGGGCTTGAGTTTTCCGAGTATATGACCAAAGAATCGCTTGCCCAGCAGGGAGGCTATGGCCTTGCCCTGAAAGGCCCGCAGCATGATGAAGCCTGGCTGATCTTTCTTGACATGGTGCATAATTTTATGCCGACCTTTGAGAAAAAGGCGGAAGCCCTGCACTGGTTTCCCATGTTTCGTACGTGGTTTGGCCTGTGCGGCCTTTGCAAGCTTCCGTGGAACGATATTGTGCCGGAAGACAATAAAGACACACCGGAGCCCGCAAAAGTGATGAAACATGTGAAGTGGTATGCAGACTATTTTGCTGCGGTGACCGGCAGACCGACGGAGCCGGACGATATAATACCCATGAGTGAAGCCGTATATAACTTCCAGCGAATTTTTAACTTAAAGATGGGTTTTGGCCGGCGCAGCCATGACAAAATTCCATACCGTGCCGTGGGACCGGTCACAGAGGGTGAGTATGAGTCACGCATGGAGCGGTATGACAAGCAATTGACGGAGCAACACCAGGTCGAAATCTCAGACAAATCCACCAAACAAAAAGTGGCCCTGTTGCGGGAGATACGCGAAAAACAGTATGAAAAATTAACAGATTCAGTTTACCAGCGCAGGGGATGGACCAAAGACGGTATTCCGAGTGTTGAAACCGTAAAGCGTCTGGGTATCGATTTTCCCGAGGTATTGGATTTGCTCAAATCTCACGAGGCATAAACAGTGGTCAGTGTGGGAGGAAAAAACATTCCCTGGTACGAAAATATGACGATCGCAGATCTGCTAAATGACATAAACGATCCATATGAGTATGTCGTTGTTCGCATAAACCAAAAATATATTTCTCGACCCGATTTTAGTAAAACCCTGGTACCTGACGATTCAACCGTGTTTCTTATCCCGATGATTTCCGGCGGGTAGCTTGCTCATCAATTGTTGCTTTCGCACGAAATATCTTGACTTATGTTAAATAATATAATTTAATTACATGGTTAAATAAGATGAACCTCTAAAAAGTGAATGTAAGGTTTTTATCTAGATGTATATTGTCGGTTATTTTTTAATGGCTGTGGCAAACGTTCTTAACTTTGTGTTGCTTTTTTTTATGTGGATCGTTATTGCGCGGGCGGTTTTATCCTGGGTGAATCCTGATCCCTATAA
Source organism: Thermodesulfobacteriota bacterium (assembly GCA_034189135.1). Lineage (NCBI taxonomy): Bacteria > Pseudomonadati > Thermodesulfobacteriota > Thermodesulfobacteriota bacterium. The sequence continues at coordinate 41,212 of JAXHVO010000098.1, forward strand.
TCCCATCGTACGTTTTATTCATAATGTCACAGAACCTGTTTTGTACCAGGTGCGAAAAAGAATACCAATTAATTTCGGCGGGATAGATTTTTCTCCCATTATCGTTATTCTGGTCATTTACTTTTTACGGGATTTTGCGGTAAACAGCCTGGTTCGGTTTTCACAATCTTTACTATAAACATAAGAAACCGACCCATTTATTAATCACAGAAGACAGGGAAAAATTATGAAAATTACACCTCTTGATATTCAACAGCAAAAATTTAAAACCAGATTCAGGGGCTTTGATGTCCAGGAAGTGGATATCTTTCTGGAACAGATGGCTGACGCATTTGCGTTTCTGCTGCGGGAAAACGAAAATCTGAAGGAAGATATCCGGCGGCTTCGAGTCGAAAGTGACGGATATAAGAACCGTGAAGATACGTTTAAACGCGCCTTGCTCAATTCTCAGAAAGTTCTGGAACAGATGAAGGAAAATGCCCGAAAGTCGGCGGAGCTGGTCGTTGCAGAAGCGGAAGTTAAAGCGGAAAAAATCTTAAGCAAAGCCCACAACAGACTTTCACAATTGCACGAAGATATCTCGGAACTTAAACGCCAGCGCATGCAGATCGAAGTGCAAATCGGATCTGTCATCGAAGCCCATACCAAACTGCTGAAGATCGGAAAAGAGGCGATGAGAGCAACGGATGAAGAAGATTCGAAGTTAAAACTTCTGCAGCAGTCAAAGTAAGTTAAGGGCCTAGACTAATTTACTAATCCCCGGAGCTGATAATGGCAAGAATAGATGCTTTTTTTAAATTAATGAATGAACAGGGCGCATCTGACCTACATCTTATTTCAGGACAACCCCCTGCCCTTAGAATAAGGGGTGATATTGAACGGGTAAAGTATAAAGTTCTGGATGATGATGACTTAAGAAGTATGCTCTATGAAATTTCACCTGAAGAGAAAGTAAAAATATTTGAAGAATCAGGTGATGTTGATTTTGGTTACGAGATACCCGGACTGGCCAGATATCGCGCCAATTTCTTTATGCAGAAAAATGGTATTGGAGCTGTTTTCCGGGAAATTCCCAGTACAATCATGACGGTGGAACAGCTGGGCCTTCCTTCTGTCGTATCCAAACTGGCAACGCTTCCAAGAGGGTTGGTTCTGGTGACCGGGCCAACAGGAAGCGGCAAATCCACAACCTTGGCGGCAATCATAGATGTGGCAAACCGCAGCCGTAAAGACCATATCATTACTATCGAAGACCCCATAGAATTTGTTCACCAGAGTCAAAGTTGTATTGTGAATCACCGCGAAGTGGGAATCCATACAAATACATTTGCCGCCGCCCTGCGTGGTGCACTTCGTGAGGATCCCGACATAATCCTGGTTGGAGAAATGAGAGACCTTGAAACCATCGCCCTGGCCATAGAAGCGGCATCCACCGGACACCTTGTTTTCGGCACTCTCCATACCACCAGTGCACCAAAAACCGTGGACAGAGCAATCGAAGTTTTTCCTTCGAGCGAACAAGCGCAGATTCGTTCCACCTTAGCCGATGGACTCAGGGCCATTATCGCCCAGGTGCTTTTTAAACGCATTGATATCAAAGCCCGCTGTGTGGCACTTGAAATACTGATTGCCAATGCAGCTGTGCGAAATCTGGTTAGAGAAGGAAAAACCCATCAGATTCCATCCATGATTCAAACGGGGAAGAAATACGGGATGCAGCTTTTAGATGACGCAATAATGGAGCTGTATAATAAGGGGTGGATCAGTGCAGATGAAGCTTATATGAAGGCAAATGAAAAGCCCAAATTCCGACCGCTGTTAACTGCACCACCTGCGGACTTTACTGAAGTATAGCATTCGATAGTTGAAAACTGGCGGATAGAATAAGTGAGCCCTAGAGATCATTGATAAAAGCACCCAAACGATACGGTTTGAGGCAAAGCTTCGATAGGATCTATTATGAAAAAACAGGAAATTGACCTTATTCTTACCAGGATGCTTGATGCCCATAAAAGCGTTTCCGATCTTAATCTTACGGTTGGAAAGTCCTTTCAGGTGGAGAGTGACGGAGAACTGGTCGCCGTTAAGATGAGACCCAGTTTTAAGGAGCTGACACCGTTTCAAACAGAGATTTTTGCACTTAACCTGATTAATAACGATCGCCGTCTGAGCGAGAACCTTTTATCCCAGGGATCATGCGATTTGTCATACAGCCTTCCCGGTAAAGCACGATTCAGGGTTAATATTTTTTCCCAGTCCGGATATCACTCCATAGTCCTGCGAAAACTTGAATCTAAAATACCGACCATTGAAGAGTTGAACCTTCCGGATGCCATGTACAAGATTGCCCAGGAAAGAAATGGCATTGTTTTTATTACCGGTGCCACCGGATCAGGGAAAACGACCTCTCTTGCCGCCATCTTAAATGAAATAAATGAAAATAAATCCGTTCATGTGGTCACCCTTGAAGATCCTGTTGAATACCAACATCCCCATAAAAAATCCACATTCAATCAAAGAGAACTCGGTATCGATTTTGATACCTATGCCAATGGACTCAGAGCCGCACTCAGGCAGGCACCAAAGGTAATTTTGGTGGGTGAAATGCGTGACAGGGAGACAGTGGAAATCGGACTGAACGCTGCTGAGACAGGGCATCTGGTGTTGACCACCCTTCATACCATTGATGCCGGATCAACCATTAATCGTATTCTGGGTATGTTTCACATTGAAGAGGAGCACCAAGTGAGAATTCGTCTTGCCGATTCTGTCAGGTGGGCTGTGAGCCAGCGGTTACTCCCCAAAATTGGCGGCGGTCGTGTCGCAACGTTTGAAGTCATGGGGGCAAACCTGCGTGTTCAGGATGTTATTCTTAATGGCGAGTCTGAAGGAAAGACTTTTTACAATATTATGAAGGACGGCACCGCTTTTGGCATGACCACATTCGACAATCATATCATCGGCTTGTATGAGCAGGGGCTTATCACTCGGGATATGGCCATATCCTTTTCCTCCCGTAAGGGAGTGGTGGGACGCGGGATTGATCTAATAGATAGTGCCCGTGGTAAATCCACCACGATGGAAAAACCTAAAGTGGACTGGAATTATTCAAGGAAGGCACACAACTAAATAAAAAAGGGGGCTTGCGGTCATCTCTTATGGATATCATATGCGAGAAATGCAAAAGTAAGTTTACCATACCTGATGAAAAGATACCGGACGGCAAAGTCCTATCCACACCATGCCCCAAATGTAAAAATGTTCTTTACATAGATTCTACTGAGAAGCAAGGGGCTCCGGCCGGTGGAGAATTTTACCCGGATCCTTCCGGTAATGCTGAAAAATCCTTTGATTTTATTGAGGAAGAAGGTAATACCGCCCTTGTATGCGAACAGGACTCCGATATCAGAAAAAAGGTAATCGACACGCTTGATATAATGGAATACCATGTCACTGTTGCGGAAAGCGGCAGAGATGCATTAAAAAAGATGCGATACCATCTTTATGATCTGATTGTAATTAACGAAACCTTTAACTCCGACAAACCTGACTCAAACATGGTGATGTTATACCTTGAGCGTCTTCCCATGTCCGTGCGTCGAAATACTTTTGTGATAATGATAAGCTCCAGATTTCACACCATGGATCGAATGCTGGCCTTCAGGTACAGTGTCCACATTATATTAAATTCAAAAAACATTGATGATTTCGGTAAGATCGTAAGCCGGGGATTAACAGACAATGAGCTGTTTTACCAGGTGTTCAATGAATCTCTTAAGGCCGTAAATCGTATGTGACTATTATTTTGCGGTGATAGCACATGGAAAATATACAAACATATACATGCCACCAATATAGACAGGAAATGATGCTTTTGAGCCTTAAAAATCGCTTATCCGCTGGAAATCTGTCTGATGAAGAAAAGCAAAACCTTATCCAAGAGATTAAAAAACTGGAAGCGGTTATGTGTATGGATTAAACCTGACAATCTGGTAAATATTGAACGACCAAAGGCTTTAACAGGTACAGTTGTTGGATGCAAACATTACCCATGTTTCAAACGACCTTTTTCTTATCACCCTTACTCCGCCGATACCGGGATTTGATGATTTTATCGGATGCTGGCTGTACAGGGGAAATACATCATTTATTGTCGATCCCGGACCTTCGGTAACTTCAAAGGCGTTGGCAAGCGCTTTACAACAGCTTAAAATCAGCCGTCTCGATTATATTTTCCTTACCCATATTCATATCGATCATGCAGGCGGTGTGGGAAATATTGCCGCACTTTTCCCTGAATCCCCCGTTATCTGTCATAAAAGCGGAATTCCGCACCTGGCCGATCCTTCTCGCTTATGGGAAGGATCAATAAAAACCCTTGGAGACACGGCAAAAGCCTATGGCCCGATTAAACCGGTCTCTTGCAACCGTTTGATACCGGCCGATGAATTCAAGTCTGACCTTATCACACCGGTCTTTACTCCAGGGCATTCCCCCCACCATGTCAGCTACCTGACAGAAAAATATCTGTTTGCCGGTGAAGCCGGGGGGGTATTCCTGTCCCTTGATTCCGGCAGCGAATATCTGCGCCCGGCAACTCCCCCCAGATTTTTTCTTGAAATATCTACTGACAGTATTGATACCCTCATAGAAAAAAAGCCCCGGAATATATGTTACGGCCACTATGGGATCAAAGAAAATGCTGTGGAAATGCTAACCAAACATCGAAAGCAGCTTTTGCGGTGGGAAAAAATTATCAGAAGAGAAATTCAAAATAGCAGTAACGACTTTCGGACGTCCTGCTTTAACATACTTTTAAAAGAAGATCCCCTCCTGGCCGGTTTTTCCCATATGAGTCAATCTGTGCAAAAAAGAGAGCGGAGATTTATTCTAAACAGCATCAAAGGATATGAGGGGTATTTTAAATCTATGGAAAAGCAGCGTTAATATGAATTGCAAAATAAACCGAGGGTAGGTTTTTAAAAATTTTTCCTATCTACATGATGAAAACCATCCAGCCCTTGTTGACCCGGTTCTTTATGATGTGTAGGCATTAAAAGTGGCCCTGTTTTTTGTTAACATTTCCCCTGTCAGAAGATCTTCCAGTGCATCATCGTAATTTTCTTTTTTTACGCCAGGAATGAGCCTGTGCTTTGCCACCGTTCCCAACAGAGCCATATTCTGCATCCTTGAATCTTCCACTGCTTGGGTATCTACCTTGATGTCGGTTACAAAAACGGTTTTGCATGCATTTTTAATATCATTTGCAGCAATCTCACTGTTAAGATCCAGACGAACCGGAAGAGGTTGCCAGGAGACATCCAGATAGACCAGGGTGCCCCCGGTTTTTAGTGCCAGATCCAGTCCCCGCATGGCTTCATGAACCTCCATAGCCAGAACAAGATCCGCACTATTTTTCATGATTAAGGGGGAATGGACCTGCTCTCCACACCGAATCCTTGAAACCACGGTGCCCCCTCTCTGGGCCAGTCCGTGGGTGTCTACGGCAATGGCATTAATTCCGGCATGATCTATTCCTCGTAACAAAGCCTGGCTTAACAATCCAATACCCTGACCGCCAACACCTGTGATATAAATATTAAACGCCTTCATTTTACTCCTTTATCAAAACCGATGGCCTGTTCCGGACACGAGGGCCTGCATGATCCATCCCCGATACATAGATCAAGATTGATATCAACACTCCCATCCGGTTGTCGCATAAATGTCGGGCAGCCGAACTGCTCCACACAGACATGGGTTCTGGCACAGGTTTCCTGGTCAATGGCAATATGCTTTTGCACATACCCGGGCTTTTTTCGTTGAAGCCTTGTAAGCTTCAGCATACAGGGGTGTCTGGCAATGACCACACTGATGCCTTTGATTTTCATGGATGATTTCACCAGATCCGTTAATTTGGCTTGGCTGTATGTATCACATGAAAAGACATTTTCAATGCCCAACCCCTTTAAAAGATTCTCGATGGGAATTTTGATGCCCGCATGATCCTGGTGCCCGGTCATGGCGGTGGTGCCGTTGTCCATAATAATCAGAGTAATATTGTGGTTATTAAATATGGTATTGATTAATCCCGGCAGACCGGCGTGAAAAAAGGTTGAATCGCCTAAAAAAGCCACCACCCTTTTGTTATCATTAAACAGTGAGAGCCCGGAAGCCATAGCGGAAGAAGCACCCATGCACATTAAAACCTCGCCCAAATTATAAGGCGGCATGTATCCCAATGTGTGACAGCCGATATCCGCGACTGTAACATCTTCTTTTTTCAAAGCTTTTTTGATGGCAAAAAAGGCGCTTCTGTGGCCGCAACCGGGGCATAGCTGGGCGGGTCTCGTAGGGACTTGAAATGGCGGCACCAAAGCGTCGGTTTCACCGCCTATGATGTCCGGCCATACGGCTGCAAGTTTGTCCTTTACTTTATCCGGGGTATACTCACCCACATAATCTTCATCATCCGCTTTTCCGATCAATCTGGTATTCAGTTGGGAATCATAGGCCAGGGCTTTTATCTGAATTTCAAGAATGTCATCCAGTTCCTCCAGAATCAGAACCTCGTTATGAGCCCTTAAAAACGAGAGAATACCGTCTTTCGCAAGTGGATTAATAGCACCCAGCTTTAAGATATCCGGTTTGTAATGGGTCTTTTCCAGCACATCCAGTAATGATAAATAGGTCAATCCGGAGGTAATAACCCCCTTTCCCCGATGGCTATTCGAGTTTAATTCTCTATTTAAACCGGTATCTTTAATATACTGTTTGGATCGATGGAGTTTTTTAATTGATTTTCGTTTCATCTCCAGCGCCAATGTAGTCAAGGCGATATATGGACCATTTTCCGAGTTAAAATTCGCTAAATAAGGGGTGGTATTTTTATAGCTGGCGAATGATATTTTTTGTCTTGCATGGCAGACATGGGTGGTCAGCCTTAATACCACGATGGTTTGCTGTTTTACTGCAAGCGCTGCTGCATGTTTATAATATGCATAGGCTTCTGTTGGGGAAGCTGGTTCAAAAACCGCTACCCTGGACATTTTATAGACATTCCTGTTGTCCTGCTCATTCTGGGACGAGTTCGCTCCCGGATCATCTCCTACAACAACTACCATACCGCCGATGATATTCATCAATCCCAGCTGAACAAAGGTATCAAGGGCCACATTCAACCCCACGCTCTTAAAAAATACGCAGGACAGGTTACCGTTTAGCGCCGCCCCGAAGGCCACTTCGGTGGCAACTTTTTCATTGACTGAAAATTCAAAATAAAAGGGGAGTTTATCACTGGGGATGCTTTGGATGGCGGTTGCGATCTCAGGGGTGGGTGAACCGGGATAAGATGTTACCACCTTTGTTCCTGTTTCCACCATTGCCCGGACAACCGCCTCATTCCCCATTAAAATTTCTTCAAATGAATTTTCACCGATAAGGATATCACCTAATTTTTTCATATGCTTTTCCAGGGAAAATGTTGAAGTTTAATCACTACCATACCATAAAGTTAGTTGATAAACACTAAAATAGTTTTAAGCCAAGGATCATTTTTCAGGGACTGCCGGACTGGTGTCGTTGAATCGGTTGCATATTTCTTCATGCTTTTTTCAGCTGCTTTAGGGGCCCGGTCAGGTTGTTAACGAGGGGTTTGGTTGGTATATCCTTTCATAAAGCCCAAAAGCTTCAGCAGCAGCAATGAGCCGGAGAGAATACCGGCAAAAACAAGCACTGTCAGTCCGACACTCCATTCCCACCACAACGGCGCATTTACCAGAAGTGTGCACCCGCCGACAATGGGAAGGACAAATATATTCATCACTGCGATCTCAAATGCCACCGGGGTTTTGAATTCAGGATCTACCATTCGAAGGAGTAACAGACCACAGGATACCGTTCCGGTTACCGTACCAAATATGGCCGCCGAACGCTCCAGCCCGAAGGCATCCAGCTTTTTACCGAAGTGGAAAACGAGAAGCGTTGTCAGCACCCCGTTGGTGATTGCGATCAGACCGATGGGCAGTATGTAATCCCAGATGACCTGGAGTTGAATGGCGGCAACGGTGGCAACAATAAGATAATCCACCGACCAGCCCGTAATTCTTCTCTGGATACCCGGATCGGCCAGGTAATCGGTACCGGTCAACTTCATCAGCCATTTTACGATCAAAGCGATTCCCAATCCGAAAAAAAAGAAAAACCCCCACAGGATCGTTGCCACGTCAGGCGAAAACATCGTACCGAGGATTGTTATAAACGCATAGGTCATTCCGTAGACCACTCCCACCAGGGCTGCCTGGAACGCAAGGGTATCCGCATTGCCGGTGTGAATCGTCAGACGGCCGGCTGTCTCATTTTGGCTGCCTTTCGGTAAAAGGCCGATCATAAAATCTCTGGAAAGCTTCCCTGAGCCGCAAGTTGCGTGACCTTTGCGAATGCCGAAATTGACCATAGGGACCCCCACGAAAAAGGCGATAAAATAACCCACCGCAGCGAAGGTAAGCCCGATGGTGGCTGCGTTGGTAAACCCCAACAATTCCCAGGTCTTGCCGATTGAGAGTGCCTGGCCGGGACCTTCGTTGAATCCAAGGGGCACCAAAAATCCAAAAGTGGGAAACAGCTCAAGCCCGACAATCCCGAAGGCAATGACAAAAAGCCCTCCCACCATGGCCTGCATCGGAAAGGTCAGGCCCTGTATCAGGGCCATCCAGGCCGGTCCTTTGAGCTTCTGCATGCCGGATACCGGGTGAATCGGGTCGTCGTTTCGGGAAAGTCCCACGGAAATAAAAGAGATATTAAAAAAATGATAGGCAAAGGTCTCAATGTTGGAGACCTTAATATCTATCACTCCGGTGTGGATAAAAACCAATCCCAACACTCCTCCGATCAGGCAACTGGGGAAAAGGAACTTCTGTAAAAATCCTACCTTTGCGCGTAGGCCAACTCCCACCACCAGCAGGCAGGATAAAAATACGAATACCAGCATTGAATCAAATGGAAACGGGCTGTTCATGTTGATCTCCAAAAATTAGTGGTAAACGGTGATTGAACCGTTATATAAAATGATTTCAGTGAACCCAATCATTGCACAAATAAATCATTGACGTAGCTGACCAGGATTTTTTCCCGGGCTTCAGCCGGGAGTTCATCCAGCACGCCGTTGATATCCGCCATACGTTCGGGCAATCCCTGGCCTTCAAGACCGGCCATGGCCAGCAGGGCCTTAATATCGGCATCCGAGATATTTGACAGGTCTACTTCCTCCAGCCCGGTTCTGACCATCTTCACGAGGTTGCCCTCCGGAAGCCCGGCAGCAGTTTCAACAGACGCTGCAAGGTCGCTCAGAAACTCGTCTTCCCAACCGATGTTGGAGGCAGTAATGGACAGGTGGATGTGAGCCGGGGAATTGTCATAGGACAAAGCCGGCTGTATGTACCACCCGCGGGTGTTCATTTCATCTATAATATGAAATACATTGATCGTATCAGAAGTAAAGGCCACCAGGCTCATCTGTGGCTCGGCCAGAATCCGGATGCCGTCAATCTTCTCTATGCCGGCCGCAATCTTTTTAACAGCCGTCAGCTTTTTGCGTGCGATTTCCAGGTACCCTTGGTCGCCCAGGTAATTTAACACCGCCCATGCGGCTGCCATGGGTCCACCCGATTTACTGCTCTGAACGGCGTTGTTGATAATCGTGTAGCCTATCCAGCCGGAGCATGCAAATATCTGATGTCTGCGGAGCTCCTTGTTCCGGTACAACACCAGTGAAGCCCCCTTGGGGGAGTATGCATACTTGTGTAGATCCATAGAGATGGAAGATACTCCGGGCAGCCTGAAATCAAAATCCGGTACCGGCTCTCCCAGCCTTCTAAAGTAGGGCAACAGAAAACCGCCCATGCAGGCATCGGTGTGCAACCACAAATCTTTTTCCAGAGCGATGTCACTCAGCTCCGCGATGGGGTCGATGATACCCAGGGCGTAGGACGGCGCGGAACCCACCAGCATGATGGTGTTCTCCGTTATGGCCCGTTTTACCTTGTCCGTATGAACTTTGAAGGTCTGAGGGTCTACCCCGACCGTGACCACTTTTACGTCAAGGTAATGCGCCGCTTTGTGAAACGCAGCATGGGCGGTGGTGGGCAATATCATTTCCGGCTTTTTGACCGCCGGTCTTTTTTCACGATAATAGTCCCGGGCTGCTTTCACGGCCAGGATGATGCTTTCCGTACCGCCGCTGGTAAAATTTCCCACCACGTTTTGATCACCCCTCAGGTGCTGTGCTCCCGCAGCCGCAAGGTCTTTCTCCAGTCTTTGCAAACTTTGAAATACGGTAAAATCGAGCCCGTTTTCGGAAAGAAAGGCGCTGTAGGCTTTTTTGCCCACCGCCATCACATCCTTGCCGGGATCAAACACGTACCCGAATGCCCGGCCTTCCTGCCATTTTAAATCATTTTTCCTGAATACTTCCAGTTGTGCAAGTACTTCTTCCTCTGTCATTCCCTTTGCTGAAATCTTCACCATTTTCTCCTTGGAGTCATAATCCGTTGTTTTTTTTAGTTCAAATCCCAGGCCGGTTATCATTTTTATATTTGGGCACGATACCATTAACTGCGTTTATTTCAAAACAAATTTTTATTATACAGAAGCACTGCCTAGGATTAAACTTTTTTATCAGTAAGTACAAACAGAGAAAAACAGTTCTTTCGCATCTGTTCTGGTATAGGTTCATGTGAAATTTAAAAATCAACTTTTGTTTATTCCGGGAGTGTCTGTTTTATAAATAGTATTTCTTTGCCATTTATGCTATACTTATTTTTAAAAGAAATATTAATATTTATATAATATAATCAGGTGAATATGACATGAAAACAATGAAGGCGCTTGTAAAAGCAAAACCTGAAGAAGGCTTATGGCTTCAGGATGTTCCAATCCCTGATATCAGTTATAATGACGTGCTGATAAAAATCATTAAAACGGCAATTTGCGGAACGGATGTCCATATCTATAACTGGGACAAATGGTCGCAGGAAACCATCCCCGTTCCCATGCACATCGGGCATGAATTTGTGGGAACAATTGAAAAAGTCGGTTCCCATGTGGTCGATTTTAAACCGGGAGACCTGGTTTCCGGCGAAGGCCACCTGGTTTGTGGTCGCTGCAGAAACTGCCTGGCCGGGCGACGTCACTTATGTATGAACACAAAAGGGGTAGGGGTAAACAGACCGGGTGCCTTTGCCGAATACCTTGCCATACCGGTCACCAATGTCTGGTATTGTGATAAAAAAATCCCCCTGGACGTGATTGCCTGTTTTGACCCCCTTGGTAATGCGACGCACACGGCGCTTTCCTTTGATGTTCTAGGCGAAGATGTTCTGATTACCGGTGCCGGTCCCATCGGGTGTATGGCCACCGCCATCGCCAAACATGCCGGTGCCCGGTATGTGGTGGTGACAGATGTCAATCCATACAGACTTGATTTAGCTAAAAAGGCGGGTGCCACCTTAACCCTTGATATTAGAAAACAGAAAATTGAGCAGGCCCAGAAAGACCTCGGCATGAAAGAGGGGTTTGATGTGGCCATGGAAATGTCAGGCAACCCTTCCGCCTTACAGTCAATGATTGATAACCTGTGTCATGGTGGAAAAGTTGCTCTTTTGGGGATCATGCCTGAAAATGCTGAAATTGACTGGAACAAAGTGGTGTTTAACATGCTGACCATTAAGGGCATCTATGGCAGGGAAATGTATGAGACCTGGTATAAAATGACCAGCATGATTCAAACCGGACTTGATATTTCTCCATTAATTACCCACCAATTCCATTACACGGAGTTTGAAAAAGGATTTGAGGTAATGAGGTCCGGTAAATCAGGAAAAGTCATACTTGACTGGAGTTAATCCCGAAGGTTTATGGTATCATGAGCCGGATTGAAGAAAAAGTACAGGTCAATATCCCCTTTAGCATGCTTTGGGATTCCTATATTGAGCTGTTTATCAAAAACAGGCTGAATCCTGAAATAGGACTTGATGCCATTTCGCTGAAGCAGTTTTCTAAAGATGATTTCAAGAAAATTGCCCGTCGACTTCATAGACAGGGTTTGACCATCACATTGCATGCGCCCTTTATCGATCTTTCTCCCGGATCTTTGGATCCGGATGTGATGGAATTAACCCGGTATCGTTTTAAGCAACTGGTTGAACTGGTTCCACTTTTCAAGCCAAAAACGGTGGTCTGCCATGCCGGCTATGACTGGAAAAGGTATGGCTATTTTAAAGAAGAGTGGGTTGAAAAAAGCCTTCAAACATGGTCCTGGTTGGGTTCGCTTATCGCAGGCGAAGGCGGGCAGTTGATGCTGGAAAATGTGTATGAGCACTCACCGGAGGATATTCGTGTACTGTTTGAAAATCTGGAAAACCAGCATGTCGGGTTTTGCCTGGACACCGGCCATCAATACGCTTTCAGCCGGACTTCCCTTAAAGGATGGCTTGACTCACTTGGGCCCTATCTTGGCCAGCTTCATCTACACGACAACAACGGAAAATTTGATGACCATCTGGCCATGGGAAATGGCAAGATAAACTTTGAGGCATTTTTCAGCGCCTTAAAAGAAATTAAAAAAACCCCTCCGGTGATTACCCTTGAGCCACACCAGGATAAAGCCCTGTGGCCCAGCCTCGAATTTCTTGAAAAAGCCTGGCCGTGGTAAGGATGTTGATTCTCAAGGAAATTTATACACCTTACAACAATCCGTCAGCCTGCGTGATAGAAAATGAATGGAATCAGAAACAAAGGGTCAACCGTGGCCTTGGCCCCATTTTCTTTCCAGTTCTTTAAGATTATAATCATCGCCTCAATGCCGCCTTGGAAAAAAGGTGCTTTGGGATGGGGACGTTGAATTCAATGGATTCGGTGACAAATTCTGTTCCCTCGCCGGTTTTGAGGACATCCTTGAAAATCATGCGCAAGGGAAACCAGCGATGGCCTATCCGTGAGAAATCCTTTAAATCGACTTTCTTCAGCAATTTTCCGCTCTTGGCGTACAGTTCTTCTTTGAGTGGAACATAGCGCTCCCGGTCGACCCACATGGTTCGTGAGTGGTAGGCCACATCGGTTTTCTTTGCCACCAGCCGGACCACCCAGCATGAACGGTTGTCGATGATTTCCGTTCCGGTTAAGTTCGCGTCATAGACTTCCAACAAACGGGGGTTTTCCATCATGTCTTCATAGGACAGGTCGGAACCCATTACCGACTGCCGGAGCATATGCCCGGATATTTTTATGATCCTGTCGGTGGCGGGAGAATATATCCAGAGCCGATCCTCCAACTTCAACATTTTTGTGCCCTGTTCCCGCGCTGGAGCAAGATACTCGGTAAACGCCCTTCGGTCGCCCTGGGTCCATGATTTGGACTGTACAGTTCTCGTATTGCGGCGGTTATGGATGATCATTTTTGAAGTGACCACGCGGGTTTCGGAGGATATATTTTCGTCCACCTTCTTAATAATCATCGCCCCGGAAGGAGTTTCCGCCTGCGCGGTCGCATTCAACAGCAAAAACGCGATACATAATAATTTTTTCATGTTTCCAGTTCCTTGAAAAGTTGCGCAGTCTGCCGCCTATAGATGCCAATGCCGGATAAGGCGGCACCCAGAACGGTGGAGAACATACCAGGTATAAAACCGATGTAAAATGATACATGGGTGATTTCGGCGCGTACGGTATTCGACATCATCATGGTTGAGTTCTTCATCATGGAACCGATATCCACGCCGTGGACCTGAAGATACCAGGCCGACGCGAGGCCGAGGGCAGTTCCAATAATGGAACCGGTAATGCCGACGAACAGGGCTTCAATAACAAGGGATCCATACACATGGCGTTTATCCTCACCAATTGCCAATCGAAGGCCCATTTCACCGTAACGGCGCAGACCGCCGATCAACCCCACGTTCCATAACACGATGGACATAGCAGCGACGAAAATGCCGGATGCGATGAACGAAAAATAATTGGCCATATCCATATATTCGCCCAGACCATTCTGATCCCGCAAGGCGTGCATCACCGGCGCATAAATATCGTCGGAGGCAGCGAATTGTTTATTAAACACCTGTGCGACCTGAATGGCCGCTGCATCATGGTAAAGCCCGTCTCTAAAATAACCGAGCAGCTCACCGGCTGCATTTTTCATATCCAGTGCGCGGCGGATATCGGCAATATCTATCACAAGGGCGCCTCTATCCATTGCAGCTACACCGAAGCGAATCGTGCCGGCGATGGTGAAATTCTGCATACTCATGCTGCCATTCATGGTGGTGCTCAGCAACGTGGTTGTATCACCGGGATTTACCTTGAGCTTGTCGGCGAATTCCTCACCGATAAGTATCTCGCCGGATTTGACGGGCAGCCGCCCGCGTACAATGGACTTTCCAATATTCAAGGTTTCAATTTCCGGGCTTTGGGTCGACAGCAAATCTACCGCAAGACCGGCGGCCGGGCCTTGCGCGCGGGTTTGACCCTGTTCATCCGGTATGTCCAGCAGACCGCCAAAGCGGATGCGGTCGACCCATACCATGTCAGAGTGGGTGTCGCGCAAGGTGAATAGCAGTTCCTCGACGCCCATTAGCGCCAGGTCGTTGGGTATTTGGGATTTATTTTCCGCGTAGGCCTTGCTCATGATTTTCACATGTCCGGTGGAAAAGCCGGCATTGGAACGCACCACATCGCCCATCGCCCCTTTTAGCCAGGTTTGCAGAAAGACGGTCAGCATCACGCCGATGCTTACGATCAATACCGGAAACAGGCTCCGGGAAGGGTCACGTAACAGGCCTTTGAATAGAAACCGTATCATGCCAGCTTCCCCTTTATGGCATCGGTGGGGTTCAGTTTGGTGATTCTGCGTGTGGGCATAAAGCTTACAATGGTAACGGCAATCAGCACGATGAGTGTGGTACCGATGACCAGGCCTGCGCTGTAGACGGGGTATATCCTTTCGGCAATGGCAAGGCCGAAGCTGTCCGCTGCCTCCGGCATGGCAAAACCTCTGACCGTCTGTAGGCTTAATAATGGAATTCCATACACTGCCGCAAATATGGCGGCAAGAATACCGTGCATGGCTCCCTCGAAGGTAAACAGACGGATCACCGCACCGCGGGTCATGCCCAGGGCAATCAGCGTACCGATTTCCCTGCTGCGGCGGAAAATCGCCAGCACCTGTGTATCGAAAATGGCCAGTAATGCTAAAGAGAGCAAAACGATGTAAAAAATATAGCCGCCGGCTTTTTTCATCCGAATCATATCGGCGAGGTCCTGCGATAGAAAATTACGATCGCGAAATATCCAGCCTGGCAGCAGATCTGTTTTTTTTGCCGCTTTACTCGTGACGATGATGGTGGCCTCACCGGGCATCTGCATCATCTTTTGCAGACGTTTTATCGGCAGCCATAGCTGGCCCTGTTCAACCGTTGCTACAGTCGTTTTCATGATGCGCACGACTTTTGCCTCGGCAGCATCAAAGGTACCATTCGCATCTCGCCAGCGGACGGTGAATCGATCGCCCATGTTCAGATTGGCGCTTTTTGCCATTCGGGTGCCGATGAGCACAGGAATTTCAGAGATATCAGTTTTTAGATCTGCCGTTGGTAGCTTAAGCACCGTTTGACCGGGTTCGATCCCCTTGAGAAGGCAGCTTTGCATGCGTCCCTGCGGGTAAATGGTCGCCTGGGCAATGAGAATGGGTGCAACGGGTTGACCGGTGTGGAATCCGGTCAACGATGCAGGCACGGTTGCATGGCTTTCTTCAATGGAAAAACTGTCATACGGATCATACTGCTGGTGCCAGTATTGCCCGCTGCCAATTTCCCATTCGATCATGTCGCGTAACGCCTGCCGGTTCCACCCGTCCAGAAAGCCCTGCTGCCAGATGATAATCACGTAGGCCATGGACAGAACGATGATGTTCAGCCAGGTGCGCAACTTTGCACCCATCAGGTTACGGTAAGCCAGCTTGGGAGCAATCATGTGTGACCTCCCCCGGCTGTCGATGGCAGATTTGCCAGGTGCACCGGATGCTCGACGAGTTCGTCACTAACGGCCTTGCCGTCGTTTAACGTGATCTTGCGACGCAGATAACCGATCACCTTCTCGTCGTGGCTGGCAAAGATAAAGGTGGTGTTAAACGCTTGGTTCAGTTTTACCATGGTCTGCAAGATGTGATGCGAATTCTTGGCATCGAGGTTGGCGGTGGGCTCGTCGGCCAGAACGATTTTCGGCGATTTGACCATCGCACGTGCGATGGCGACACGCTGACTTTCACCACCGGACAGTTGGGCGGGACGTGATTGGACCTTGTCGGTTAATCCAACGGCGTCCAGGGCATCCAATACCGCTTTACGCCTTTCTGTTGCAGGCATCTTGAGCAGCAGCAGGGGAAATTCGACGTTTTCAAAAACCGTATACACCGGCAACAGGTTGTAGGTCTGGAAAATAAATCCAAGATTCTGGTTACGCAATCGAGCCGCCTGTCGGTGACTCAGTTCGCCGATAGATTGCCCCAGTACAACGGCACTTCCTTCCGTGGGCGCATCCAGTGAGCCGATGATGTTCAACAGCGTTGTCTTGCCGGAGCCACTGGGTCCAATCAGTCCGGCGAATTCACCTTTTCCGAAGGTCAGGTCTATGCTTTCAAGAGCGGTAAATTGGCCGCCGCCGATGGAAAAACGCTTCACCAGGCCGTTGATCGACACAATTGCAGAATTAGTCATAAGTCAGTCCTTTAAATTTAACCATTATTCATTTCAGTGGTTAAACACCAGCATAAGCTGTGCACCGTTACCCGAGAAACTGTTGGCCGTTGTCGTATCCTGGGCTATGGAAGCCCGGTCCGGGTTCCGAAACGCACTCACATGTATTTGCCAATGATCATAGGAGCGTCGCCAGGTAAGAAATCCCGACCAGTCATCGTTTTCCCAGTCGTAGTATACAATGGCCGATACGGTATCGAGCAAGCTCAGAGGATAGTCGGCTGACAGGGCTGAAATGGATTGACTGTCCCCGGAGCCGAACAGGTTTTTCGTTTCAACGCGCATAAATTGCTCCAAGAGAAGATGCGGTCCATTGCCGATATCAAAGGTGTAATCCGTGCCCACCGTGAGAAGCTTTTGGTAGCGAGACTCCGGTACGTCCAGATCCTGACGGGTCACCGTGCCCTCCAGCCACAGGCCGACACCGACATCCCATTTCCCATCAATTCCGATACGCTGTTCCGAAAAGTTACCCTGATCAGGATACTGCGCGCCAAAACCGGTGCCTTCCGGGTTTACCCGTCGATGGTGATAAGAAAGTCCCATTTCGCCCTCGGGAGCCGGTACCTGTACACGTCCGCCAAACTCAATTTCCCGTTCATAGCTGGGTAACCTTTCCCAGCCTTTGAGGTCATCGTTTCCGTATAGCCCCCACACCCAGATATTGGCGTTGTTCAGAAAATAGTACCGACCCAGCAGGCCGTATACGCCATCGGTCAACTGCAGGGGATCCCTCGGGTCAATGCTGTCGAACCACATTAAAGGCCTTAGCAGGGTAGCAGAACCAAAGTTGATTTTCTGCAGGCCTGCACGCAGTTCGTATTGCGATGAAGATAAGCGTACCCACAGACGATAGGAATCCATCTCCGAGTCGCTTTCAATATGGTCCCAGTCATCGTCGTACCAGCTGAACCACTGGGCTTTGACTGCCGCCTCTGCGCTTATTTCGTAGGTTTTCCAAAATTGTCTGGCAAAAGACAGTTCGGGTATGTACCGCAAACCGACTTGCGCATCGTCGCGCTTTACCGTTCCCCATGCAGACATCTGGCCCGAAAGATCCACTGTCTGGGCGTGAGTGGATACACACCAGGTGATAAGTAAGGCGCTTAACAGCAGAATTTCACGAAATCTGACCAGGCAAGCCTCCAATCTGCAGACTTTTAAAAACATGCTGAATGCTACTCATGCTTATAGCATGGCTCAGCATGCACCCTCTTCCTGAAAATCTAAAATCATGCACTTTGCTTTATACACAATTTTTATATAAAGTTCCATTTAATAATTTTATGGTCAAAATACTGTATTCTCTTATTTTGGAATGAATTTGAATCATGATGTAACTACCAAGTTTTCACGACTGCATTAATTATTCTAATGTTTTCAAGGTGTAAAACCATCTAAAAATAAAAATATGACTTGTCCAGTACAAGATTTAATGGTACTTAACTATAAACCATATTACGATGAAGTGGCTTAATCTGCTCGTTATGTCATTAACGCAAATCATCATCTATGAATGGAAATAAATAGGAGTCTTTTATGCCCAATCAAGATGTTAAAGAAATGTTGCATATGCATCAATTTTACACAGAAGAGGCTCGCCATCAACGAAGCATGATGTGGGAAACTGTAAAATGGTTTACACCAATTTTAACCCTAATAGCTGGCGGGTGGGCGAAATACTATATTGATGAATATTTGCCGTGCAAAAATTTTTCCATCTGGTTACTATTGATAACCTTTTCGATCTTAGGCATATGCTTATGCATTTGCTGTATTTTACTTTTGAGATCCTTTTACCGCACTAACCTTAAATATATTTCGATGTTTGCTAAGGTTGAAGAAGAAATTGAATTTGACTTAAAAGAAAGAGGAGATTCAAAATATTTTCCAGGAGATAAGCATTTTACTTGGGAGAAATGGCGAGATGAAAGACGGTATGGAAAGAGGAGTTCAAAACAAAAAGAGGAAAATAATTTAAATGCAAAACAATACACAAGTGTGGATTATCTTAATAATAAACTTACTGGAATTGGTTGGAAAAACCTATTCAAAAAAGTGACGATTTTAAGCCTAATGCAATCAGTATTTATAATATTTGGTCTTATCTTTCTTGGTTCTAGTTTACTATTGATTATAAATATCTCGACATAACATGCTCTTTCAGCGGAATTAAACAAAAATTTTCGTATAACAGCTGCATACACCCAACCATGCCCGCTGTTTGTTCCTAACTTTGGGCATAGCGGGTGATGTCGGCGACATCCAAATTGAAAAGATAAAAAGTTGGTACATAATCCATACAATCGAAAATTATTTTTTATACTTGCAGTAGTATTTATTTTGCTTGCTAAGGAGGCCGGCTTGGCAGACGAGTCGAAGTATCATGAATTCGTTAAGAGGATTTCAAATGAAATTATAAAATTGAAGAAAATGTATCCTCAACTTAAGGAATTCTCCATTAATAAGAACGTTGATACTGAAAACCTAAAGATTGACTATAACTACCATACCCACAAGTCTGAACGCACTGGTGGTTGGACATCCGGTGTGCCAAATCCTGACACAGATGGGATTTGGTTTTATATTGACCTTCATGATAAGGATTCAACAGCACAAATACACACACAACCTATTACGGGGACTTCCCTACAATTTGGCAATAGAAGTATATGTTTCCTTATTCTCGAAGGTGCAGCAACTAAATCGGTGTCAGGTAAAATTACATCAATACTTAAACGGAACGGTGCCAAAATAGCACAGCCATAATAAACCGGGGATAATAAATATTTACGGCGGATATTTTTCGTCGCTATGCTCTTCAAAACACCGCTGAAACAGACGATAGCAATTTTATCAGATATACATACGTATGGATATAATTTTACAGGCCTGGGGAGGATGTTTTTATCTTTTAAATAAGATCTTTTTTGCTCTTGCGGAAGGGAAAAAACAAAAAACCAAGAGAAAGCTAAAAATCTTAGGATGGTTTGTTTATATATTAGGTGTTCCAGCATGGGTGATTATTCTTATCAGCAAGCACGACTGGATAGCAGCTTCAATAGAGGCCGGAGGGCTTCCTTCAATGCTGTTTGGGCTATTCACTGCATATCAAAATGCAGACTCTCCAAATAAATTCTTTGATTTAACGGCTTCATTATTTACATATGGTTTTTTGATTATTGGCGTTTGTTATAGCCTGTATGACTATGGAGGCATCACAGCAGCGACCCAAGTACTTGAAATAGGCGTAATGATCGGCTTCCTGACAGGAAGCTACTTATTGGCCAAGAGCAATTTATACGGTTGGGTATTTTTCATGCTCATGAACGGAAGTATGGCCGCGTTGATGATAATTCAGTACAAACCACTTTTAACAATTCAGCAGCTAATTTCGCTGTGTTTTGTAATCTATGGTTTCGCAATTTCACTTAGATCGAAGCGGCATAATGCTAATCCTTCAAGGGCGGCGGGCGAATTCCATGGGCGTTGAAAGGCTGAGATGACTTTTTTTAATATAACCCCAATTGAGCGAAAAAAAGTAGTAATAACCATCTAAAAAAGCTGGAAAAGCCTTTAGAATAAGGGTATACAGATGGTGACGAAACCAAAAACCCAAATTCTGAAAGGCTTT